>JBFFQZ010000192.1:0-5982 GCA_041573235.1 Sulfitobacter sp.
AACGAAACCTATACAACCGCTGAGCTTGCTGCGCTGGAGCGGCTGGAGCGTCACAGCCGCCTGCGTATCGAGCTGGGGGGGATGGAGCGTTTGCTGGAGAATTGCGATTACGTGGTCACGCAGAATTCAAGCGTGGCCTTCAACGGATATTTCTTTCGAAAACCGGCACTGCTGTTTGGCAGGATCGACTTTCACCACATCGCCGTTCAGGCGGACATGACCGATCTGGCGCATGGCTTTGACTCCGTCACGCGTATCTCACCGGACTATCCCGGTTACGTCCATTGGTTCTGGCAGAAGCGTTGCATCAACGCGGGCCGACCCGACGCGGAAGAAAAGATCGCCACGCGTCTGCGGCGGTTCGGCTGGCCGGTATAGCAGGCCGTACAAAAAAGGCGCCCCAGATGGGACGCCTTTTCCTTGTCGATCTGTCCGGGGCTCAGATCGAGTCTTCGATCCAGCTTTGCAGGGCCGCCTTGGGGCGTGCACCGGCCATGTTCGATACAACTTCGCCGTCCTTGAAGATGAACAGCGCTGGAATGCCGCGCACGCCCATCTGGGCCGGAGAGTTGGGGTTTTCGTCGACGTTTACCTTGACGATCTTGACCTTGCCGTCCATCTCGGCCGACAGCTCTTCGAGCGACGGGCCGATCTGTTTGCAGGGGCCACACCATTCGGCCCAGAAATCCACAACAACGGGGATATCGGAATTCTTCACTTCGGCGTCGAACGTGTCGTCGGTAACTGCGAGTGTGGCCATGATGCTCTCCTGAGGTCGGTTTCCAACGATAACTAAGAACGCGCGGGCGCGGCGTCAAGGTGACCCGTTCGACGGAGCGCCGATGTGATCGCTTCCGGCGGCAGTATCATCAGCGTTTGCGCATGGGTCCAGAGGATCGCGGTGTCGATCCGCCGCCCCGGATAAACTGCAGCCAGCGCATGCGCATAGGCGCCCATTTGCCGCAAAATACCTTCGGGACAGGCGTCAGGTGTGTCGGGAACGGTCCGGTTCGTTTTGAAGTCCACGGCAAGCACGCGGTCATCCGAGACAATCAGCCTGTCGATGATCCCCGAAAGCGTCTTGTCGCCCAGATCGGCGGTCACGGTGGTTTCTGCCAGCGCATCAGCGGCAAAGACATGGGCAAGCGCGGCATCATCCAGAACCGACAACGCCTCGGCAGTGGCCCGGGCCGCCGTTTCGGGATCATGCTGCTGCACCATTTGTTCCGCCGCCGCGCCGCGCGCCGCGGGGTCGAGCGGCGCGAGGATTTCAAGCAGAAGATGCACGAGGGAGCCATAGGCCTTGGCTGCGTCCTCATCCAGTCCGTCATCGCCCGGCAGTGCCTTGGCACCGCCCAGGTCGGAGGGGGAAAGGATCTCTGGCCGTGGTGGCACGTCTGGTGCCTTCTGGGTAAAAACAGGCTCTAAAACAGCGGTTTTTCGGAGATCACGCGGCGCGTCGTGCAGGGGCAGCCCATCCCAATCCGCCACCTGATAGCGTTTTCCGGTGACGTGCCCTTCGCTGAAAGTAACGGCATTCAGGTGCCCCATCGCGGCCTCGACCATCTGATACCAGCTGTTCGGTTCAGTCGGCAGCTTTCCCGCTGCGGCCACGATCAGCCATTTCTCTGCCCGCGTCATTGCGACATAAAGCAACCGCATCAGTTCCTGCGCCTGCGCGGCCTTGATTTCGTCCAGGCGGGCAAGGATCTTGGCGGTGGTCGCTGTCATGGACGGTTTCCAGATCGGCACGCCATCAAGCGTGATGATGTCATCCCGGACTCTGTCCGGTTTCAGCCCGGTATCGGGCAAGATCACGATCGGTGCCTCCAGCCCCTTCGCGCCATGCACCGACATGACCCTGATCTGGTCCGACGCGCTGTCGATCTGGCGCTTGATCTCAAGGTCGTCGGACTGCATCCATTCCAGGAAACCTGTCAGGCTCGGCACCTCGGTCTGTTCATACGCCAGTGCCTGCCCCAGCAGCGCGTCGATCCCGTCTTCGGCTTCGGCGCCCAGTCGCGCCATCAGTCGCCGCCGACCGTCGTGCAGGGTCAGCACCCGCTCGATCAGGTCATAGGGGCGCAGAAAATCGACCTGGCCGCGCAGATCGCGCAGGATCGCCAGCGTTTCGGGGTAGCGATCCGTCTGGCTGCGCAGAGCCTGCCACAACTGCGGCTCATCGTGCCCGCGCCCGTGGGCGAGAGTGAACAGCGCCTGCTCATCCCAGCCAAACAGCGGAGAACGCAGCGCCGTGGCCAGTGACAGGCTGTCGTCGGGCGTGGCGAGGAATGACAGCAGCGCCGCGATATCGCGCACCGCAAGCTCGGCTCCGACCTTCAACCGGTCCGCGCCGGCGATCTGCAGATCGGCCGCCTTGCAGGCGCGGATAATTTCGGAAAACAGTTCTCCGCGGCTGCGCACGAGGATCAGGAAATCACCCGGACGAATGCGCCGCCGTACAATGGCGCCGTCCGGTCCTTCGTCGGGGATGTAGTGTTCGCCCTCGACCAGATGCCTGATCTGCGCCGCGATCTGATCAGCAAGGATGACCGTGTGGTGTTGCGGGCTTTTGCGGTCGACGGGCTTGGTCCAGTCGGGATCGTCATCGGCGCGCGTGGTGGGTTCCACCAGTGGCCAGTGGTCGACCCGACCCGGCAACGCATCCTTGAATGCGAGGTGGATCATCGGCTCGCCCATGCGCGGGTCGGGCAAAGTATTGAATGTCTGGTCCACGGCACCGAGGATCGCCGGTGACGAGCGAAAGGAATAATCAAGGCTCTGGTTCTGAAAGCCAAGGTTGGCGGCGTGCAGTTTGTCGCGAAATGCGTCCCGTTTGCGGTCGAATTCACGCGGATCGGCGCCTTGAAAGGAATAAATCGACTGCTTTTTGTCGCCCACGACGAACAAAGTGCGCTCGCCCGGCTCTCTTGCACCGGCGCCGCTGGTGAATTCATCGGCCAGCTTTTCGATCACGTCCCATTGCCGCGGCGAGGTGTCCTGCGCCTCGTCCACTAGAATGTGGTCGATCCCGCCGTCAATGCGGTACAACACCCAGGCCGCGACCTTGGGATCATTCAGCAAGGCGCGGGCGCGCAGGATCAGATCGTCAAAGTCGAGCCAGCCGCGCTTGAGCTTTTCCGCCTCGTAGCGGGTGATGAACCGTGCCGCGAACCGGTGCAATGCACCCGTGCGGGCAAGATTGCGGGCGCGCATTTCCATTTCATGCGCCTCTGCCGTGCGCTGCATCAGGTCTTCGAAAGCGCTGAGCGTCTGACCCAGCCCGGTTTGCGCGCCTTTGGTCGGGAAGCGTTTTCGCGGCGTGAGGTCTTTGGTCAGCAACTGGCCCTTCAGGCGTTCCAGGTCCGTCAGGTCCGGCGTGTCGAAGTTGATTTGGCTCAGCCCCTCGGCAAGCTGATGCATCGTCTTGTTGGGTTGATTTTTGAAGACCGCGATGGCGTCGGGCATCCAGCGCGCAACTGCGTCGTTCATGACGCTGCAGGGCAGGGCACCCAGGTCGAAACCGGGGGGCAGTTCGAAAAGCGTTTCAAGATCGGCATCGGCTTGCGCAAAAAGCTCACGCTGCGCGGTGATGGACTGTGTCAGCCCGACGAAATCCTCGCCGGTGTAGTGGAGCGCCAGATCCGCCACCAGCGCCGCGTCGGCACCTTCTGCCATTTCGTCCACGATCTCGGCGCGAAGCAATTCCGCCGCCCGGTCCTCGATCTCCTTGAACTGCGGGCTGACCCCTGCCTCCAGCGGAAACCGGCGCAACAGGGCCGCGCAGAACGAATGGATGGTCTGGATCTTCAGGCCGCCGGGGGTCTCGATGGCCTGTGCGAACAGCGTGCGCGCCTCGCGGAGCAATGTGGCGGGCACGTCCTTGAGCACGCCCAGATCGCGCAGGGCCAAGCGCAGTGCGTCGTCTTCCATCATGGCCCATTCGCCGAGGCGCCTGAACAGGCGGTTCTGCATCTCCGAGGCGGCAGCCTTGGTATAGGTCAGGCACAGGATGTGCTGTGGAGCGACACCATCCAACAAAAGCCGGGCCACACGGTCGGTCAGCACCCGCGTCTTGCCCGACCCCGCGTTCGCGCTGAGCCAGGTCGATATGTCGGGGCGGGCGGCGGTGATCTGGGCGCGGGTTGCGTCGTTCCAGTCGGGCAGGGTCATGTCAGGTCCTCCGGTTCCGCGGGATCCGAGGCGTCCCATTCGCCAAAGCGCGACAGGTGATCGTAGTCGCCGGCAAAATCGTCACGCTCGACCATTCGCCGGGCGGTGAACCCCTGAGCAGGATCTAGGTAGGCGGCGATCAGCGTGCGCAGGTTGTCCAGCACCTCGGCGGGCGGCTCGTCCGCGAGCGGTGCGGGCTCTTCCGTTGGGTTGGATCCCAGCCCGATGAAAGCCGCGCGCGAAACGGTGGCCGGGCCGATGCTGGCAAAGGCGCCTTGTTCGACCATCGCGGCCTCGATCAGCAATTGCTTGTCGAACAGCTTTTGCTGCTTTTCCGTCGGGGGCCGGCCGGTCTTGTAGTCATAGATCTGCACGTCGCCTTCGAGGCTGCGGTCGATCCGGTCCGCCACGCAGTGCAGGGTAAAGCCCAGGTCGCTCAGCTCCAGCGCCGCGCGATCCTCGAAGGCTGCGGGCGTGCCATGGGTCATACGCGTGCGTTCTGTCGCGATGAACCAGTCCGCGATGCGCGCGATCTTGGCCCGCCAGACCAAGCGGGCCGCGGGCCAGGGCGTCATTTCGGCGAGCACCGCATCGGCAATGGCCATCAGGTGGGACGGGTCAAGCCGGGCGGGATCTTCCTGCACCGATTTCACGAAATGCTCCATCACCTTGTGCACGACCACGCCGCGCAGCGGGGCGTCGGGCGATTGCACCAGCGGGCGCAGCGGACGCAGCCGCAGGCTGTGTTTGGCGTAGATGGCATAGGGGTCGCGGATCAACGTCTTGATCTCGGTCACCGACAGGCGGCGGGGACGTGCGGCCAATGGCGGGCGGGGCGAGGGCCGCGGGGCAGGGCGGCCTTGCGCCACGGCCTCGAGCGCGCGGGCCTGGTCGAGCCAGTGATCGCCGCGCGCAATCATCGCGTTCCACGCGGCCACACCGCCCTGTGGCGCCAGCCCGTTCAGCAGATTGCCCAGACGGTTCACCCAGCGCGACGGCACGGTTTCGGCATCCTCCGAGCGGATGGCACGGGTGATCCAGACCTCGCGCGCGCAGACCGCCTGCTGATAGTCATGCGCAGACAGGCCGACACGCCGTTCCGGCAGCAGCAGGCCCGCGTCATGGCGCATCTTGCGGTTCAGCCACGGGTCGGGCGGGGGTGCCTCTGGCCAGACGCCATCGTTCAGACCGCCCAGGATCACCAGGTCTGCGCCCTGCACGCGCGCCTCGAGCGTGCCCCAGATCATGATGTCGGGATGCGGGGCATCGCGGTCCCGTACCTCGCCGGTGGCAATCAGCGCCCCGACCAGATCGACGTAGTCCGTGGCGGTAAAGACATCGCCATATCCCGCCTCTGCCTCAAGCTCCTGCATCACGCGCAGGGCTTCGGCGCCGGCCTTTTGCTGCCACAGCCCGTGGGGCGCGCCCCGCGGCCCGGCAGCAAGCGCGTTCGCGATGGCCAGATGCTGCTCCACCCAATATGACAGCGGATGGCTTTGCGTGTCCTTGTGGCCTATCAGGGTCTTGCCGACCCAATCGGCCCATTCCGCGACGCCCTCGGCGTCAATGGTGGCGCAGAGCGCGGTGAAGGCGACCTGTTCGGGATACGGCATGCCGGTCTTGCGGATCGCCATCTCGACGCGCTGGGTCGTCAGCTGGTGCAGGTTGCGGTCTTCGGTGCTGTGTGTCAGCGGATGTTTCAGCAGCGTCAGCAGCGCCTCGGCGTCCAGCCGCCGCGCCAAAAGCGCCGCGACATGGCGCAGGAACCGCCCCGGCGGCGACAGTTGCAAAGGCGTGCCGGCGGAATCG
>JBFFQZ010000193.1:0-5880 GCA_041573235.1 Sulfitobacter sp.
ATCCTGCGTGGCGAAAAGATAGCCGACACCGGAGCGCCGTACGTCATAAGTGCCGACCCGGCCGCGAAATATCTCAGGCGCGGCGCGCAGGGCGCGGATCAGGTCCTGCCGGGTGCGCGGAACGGGCCTGCCCGCAAAGGCCGCCCGGTTCAGCACGATGGCGGCGGGTTCGGAGGTGAAGGCAAACAGGCTCTGGCGCCATTGCGCCCAATCGGGATGCGAAAGATCCGGCAGCCGCCGCGCAAGACCGTCATTGGCAAGCTTGAGTTGCAGGTCCATGGCGGAGGAAATGACGATGTCATAGGCTTCGGGGCGGGAACGGAACACCCGGTCGAGCGCGGATGTGCCGGTGACGAGGTATTCGATGCGCAGATCCGGACGGCGGGCGAGGAAGCTGTCAATCACCGGCGCGAACAGGGCCGTGTCGGTGCTGGACAGGACCCGCAGCACGGTGTCGCCGCTGCCGAAATCCTGGCGGTCTTCCCATTGCTGGGCGCTGGCCAGACCGGCCCAGAGTGTCAGGATCAAAGCGTAAAGGACACGCATGCGCCGCCTCCCGGATGGTTGGACAGGG
This sequence comes from Sulfitobacter sp., assembly GCA_041573235.1. GTDB lineage: Bacteria > Pseudomonadota > Alphaproteobacteria > Rhodobacterales > Rhodobacteraceae > Sulfitobacter. The sequence continues at coordinate 575 of JBFFQZ010000193.1, forward strand.
TCAGCGCGCCGCCATGTGCGGTGGCGACGTCCTGCGCGATGGTCAGGCCCAGGCCCGAGCCGATGATCCCCTGCGCGTTGCTGCCGCGGGCAAAGCGGGCCGACAGCCCGGCCATGTCCCCTGTCGGAAAGCCGGGTCCGCGGTCGCGTACGGTCAGGGTCCGCCCGGTGATGGTGATGTCGATGACCCCCTCGTCGGGCGAGTATTTCAGCGCGTTGTCAATCAGGTTGCGGATGGCGTTCTGCAACAGGATCGGATCGCCCGAGCAAGGCGCGCGCGCATCGCCATTCAGGTGCAGGTCGATGTCCTTCATCTCGGCCAGCGGGGTCAGACGCAGGACCAGCTCCTGCGTCAGCTCGACAAGGTCGAGCGGCTGGCGTTCAAGGTGGTCGGCACGGAAGGTGATCATCGCATGGTCCAGCAGCTGCCCCGCCGCGCGCGAGCTTTCGTCGATTGCGCGCATCATGGCGCGCAGGGCTTCGCGGTTCTCGGCGCGCTCGACCCGGTGAAGGGTCGCCTCGGCGTGGGCGCGCACGGTGGCCAGCGGCGTACGTACCCGGTGGGCCGCTTCGGCGATGAAATCCTCGGACTGGTTCAGGGCCTGGTCGAGACGGCCCATCAGGCTGTTGAGCGACGAGACGAGCGGGACCATTTCGGCAGGCACCGGTTTGGTCACCGGGCTGAGATCCTGCGGGCCACGGCGTGCGATCGACGTGGTCAGACGGCGCAGCGGGCCGATGGTGGCGGAGGTGGCCCAGAACGACAGTACAACCGCCAGCGCAAAGAACCCCGCGCCGAACAGGGCCACATTGCGGCTGATCGCGCTGAGCGTGGTGGCCAGCGCATCCTGCGTTTGCGCGATGGACACTGTCACCTGCGTGCGCTGATCCGCCCCGATCAGCGTGCGCGCGGCGGTGGCGACACGCACGGGCACGCCCATCATCCGTGCGGTGCGAAAGGCCATCGGGCCGCCCTTCCCCGCTCGCGGCAGCGCCTCATAGCCCGACAGCAGCTTGTCGTCCTGATAGATCGCATAAAAGATGCGATCATCGGCCGAGGTCTTGAGCATGGAAAAGGCGGCATAGGGGAAATCGACCTCGAGCGTGCCGTCGCGCAGCAGCGCGGCATCGAGAATCGCGGTCACGGACGCTTCGAGCACATTGTCCTGCCCCTGTTGCGCGATCTGCGCGGCATAGCTGCGCGCGATGAAGAACAGCAGCACCGCCAGCAGCGCCGCACCACCGATCAGGGTGGCCGTCAACCGCCCGCGCAGCGAGCCTGCGATGCGCACGTTATCCGTCATGGTCCAGCCTGTAGCCCAGCCCCCGATGCGTCGAGATCCGCACAGCGGACCCGGCCAGATGCTTGCGCAGCCGGGCGATGTAGACCTCGATCGCGTTCTCGGACACGTCGTCGTCATAGGAAAACAGCCGGTCGACGAGCTTTTGCTTGGGGAAGATCTGGCCGGGCGCGTTGAACAGGATTTCCAGCAGGCGCAGTTCGCGGTTGCGCAGGGCGATCTGCTGGTCGCCGACGCGCAGGTCGCCCGCGACCGGGTCGAACGCGACATCGCCCACCTGGATCACGGTCTGCGCCGCCCCCGCGTGGCGCCGCAGCACGGCGCGGCAACGGGCCTGCAGTTCGGCATGGTCAAAGGGTTTGGTCACATAGTCGTCCGCACCGAGGTCGAGGATGCTGATTCTGTCGGACACCTGGCTGCGGGCGGTCAGGACGATCACCGGTGTGTCGCGCTTGGACGCCCGGTGATGCCGCAAGAAATCGCGCCCGTCGCCGTCGGGCAGCATGATGTCGAGCAGGATCAGATCGTATTCCCCGGTCTCGGAAAAGGCGATGGCGTCTTCGATTCCGTCAGCGTGATCAATGATATGCCCATCCAGCGCCATGCGCGTGATGACCGCATGGGCCAGGTCGGCGTTGTCCTCGACAAGCAGGAATTTCACGGTGTGCGGTGCTCTTTCAGGGTCGTGACAGGTCTGTGTCAGCTTGGGGTGGTGAACATGCATGAACTGACCCGCAAGGCGGGCAGTTGTCAAACGGGAGGACAACATGACGACATTGAAACTGGGCCGACGCGCCCTTCTTGCATCCGCCGTGGCGGTATTCGGGCTTGGCTCATCGGCGTTTGCCGGGGGGCATCAGGTGGTGGACAGCATTCACTTTCTGATTCCCGGCGGCGCGGGCGGCGGTTGGGACGGCACCGCGCGCGGCACCGGTGAGGCGCTGACGAACGCAGGCCTGATCGGCGGCGCGTCCTATGAGAACATGTCGGGCGGCGGCGGCGGCAAGGCCATCGGCTACCTGATCGAGAACGCGGAAAGCAACCACGGCACGCTGATGGTGAATTCCACGCCGATCGTGATCCGCTCGCTGACGGGCGTGTTTCCGCACAACTTTCGCGATCTGACGCTGGTGGCGGGCACGATCGGTGACTACGCGGCAATCGTGGTAGGCAAGGACAGCCCGATCAACTCGATGAGCGATCTTCTGGCGGCCTATGACGCTGACCCCTCGGGCACGGCCGTTGGCGGCGGATCGGTTCCCGGCGGCATGGATCACCTTGTCGCGGCGATGGTGATGGAAGCCGCGGGCAAGGATGCCCTTGGCGTGAAATACATCCCCTATGACGCGGGCGGCAAGGCGATGGCCGCACTGCTGTCAGGCGAAATCGCGGCCCTGTCCACCGGGTTCTCTGAAGCGGTCGATCTGGCAGCGGCAGGCGAGGTCAAGATCATCGGCGTCACCTCCCCCGACCGCGTCGCGGCGGCACCGGATGCGATGACCATGAAGGAACAGGGCATCGACACCGAATTCGTCAACTGGCGCGGGTTCTTTGCCGCGCCCGGCCTGCCCGAGGACAAGCTGGCCGCCTATCAGGACGCCCTTGCCAAGATGTACGACACCCCCGAGTGGGAAGCCGTACGCGCGCGCAATGGTTGGGTGAACATCCACAATTCCGGCCCGGCGTTCAAAGCCTTCCTCGAGGGGCAGGAAAAGGCCATCGGCGATCTGATGAAAAAGCTGGGCTTTCTCTGAAGCTGCCGCAACATCGACCGGCAGAGCGGGAGACCGCTCTGCCCTTTCTTTCACGGGGGGACGACATGGCGCTGGATCGCTGGATTGCATTGATACTGCTGGGGATATGCCTGGCCTATGGCTATACGGCCTGGTTCACGATGGACGCGGGTCTTGCACCCTTCATGAAGCGAAACCCGATCTGGCCCAGCACATTTCCCAAGGTGTTGTCGATCATGGGCATCGTCGCGTCGACCGTCATCCTGCTGGGTCTGGAAAAGGGTGAGGCCAGGGTCGGTGACATCGATTACCGCCGCTTGGGCGATTACCACCTGGGTCAGGCGCTGATCCTGCTGGCGCTGATGGTCGCCTATGCGCTGTGCCTGCGTCCGCTTGGCTTTCTGTTTTCGACCGGCGCCTTCCTGATCCTCGGCTCGTTCATCCTGGGCGAGCGGAAATGGCACGTCATGGTGCTGGTGTCGCTGCTGGCGACGTTCATCGTCTGGTACCTGGTGCAACAGGTCCTGGGCATCTACCTGCGCCCGCTGCCGGGCTTTATCGGAGGCTGACATGCTCGAAGGACTTTTGATCGGGCTTCAAACGGCCCTCTCTGTGCAGAACCTGCTGATGGTGATCGGCGGCTGCCTCATCGGCACGTTCATCGGGATGCTGCCCGGCCTCGGGCCGATGTCGATCATCGCGATCATGATCCCGGTGGCGATCTCGATCGGGGATGCCTCGGCGGCGCTGATCCTGCTAGCGGGCGTGTATTACGGGGCGATCTTCGGCGGCTCGACCTCGTCCATCCTGTTGAACGCGCCGGGCGTGGCCGGGACCGTCGCCACCAGCTTTGACGGCTATCCGATGGCGAAACAGGGCAAGGCGGGCAAGGCGCTGACCATCGCGGCCATCGCAAGCTTTTGCGGCGGCACCATCGGCGCGCTATTGTTGATGGTATTCGCGCCTGCGCTGTCGTCCGTCGCGCTGTTGTTCCACTCGGCCGAGTATTTCGCGCTGATGGTCGTGGGTCTGTCGGCCATCGCGGCCTTTGCAGGCACCGGACAAGTGGCCAAGGCGCTGGTGATGACGGTGCTGGGGCTGATCATGGCGACGGTGGGCGAAGGTGCGCTGTTCAACCTGCCGCGATTCACCATGGGGATCATGGATCTGCAGTCGGGCTTTGGCTTCATCACCCTGGCGATGGCGATGTTCGCCCTGCCAGAGGCGCTTTTCCTGGTGCTGAACCCGCCCAAGATCACTGGTGACAGCGACGGCCAGATCAAGGACATGCGCATCACCCGCACCGAGGCCCGCGCGATTGCGCCGGTGATCGGGCGGCAATCGTTGCAGGGGTTCTTCATCGGAGTGCTGCCCGGCGCAGGTGCCACGATCGCGAGCTTTCTGGGCTATGCGGTCGAACGCAACATCGCCCCCAAGCATGAACAGGATGAATTCGGCAAAGGCTCCATCAAGGGGCTGGCCGCGCCCGAGACCGCCAACAACGCGGCCTGCACCGGGTCGTTCGTGCCGCTGCTGACGCTGGGCATTCCCGGTTCGGGCACCACCGCGATCCTGCTGGGCGCTCTGATCGCGCTGAACGTGACGCCGGGGCCGCGGCTGATGATCGACGAGCCACAGGTGTTCTGGGCGGTGATCATGTCGATGTTCATCGGCAACCTCGTGTTGCTGGTGCTGAACCTGCCGCTGATCCCCTACATCGCAAAGGTGCTTGCGATCCCGCGCAACTTTTTGATCCCGTTCATTTTGTTCTTTACGTTGATGGGCGCCTATATCGGCCAGAACAACGCGACCGAGCTGTTGATGCTGGTGGGTTTCGGGATCTGTGCGACCGCGCTGCGGTTTGCCGACTATCCGCTCGCGCCGCTGTTGATCGGGTTCATCCTCGGCGGCATGCTCGAGAACAACTTTTCCCGCTCGATGCAGCTCTATGACGGCGTCAGCTTCATCTGGGAACGGCCAATGACGCTGGGTTTGCTGGTCATAGCGGTGGTGTTGGTGGTGCTGCCAAGCTTCCGCGCGCGGCGGGCGCGGCTGCGCGCGCAGGGCGTGGCAGACGGCGACTGAGCAACGCCAAACGGCGGGTCGCGCGGAGATACTCCGAAGCGATCCGCCACACCACCCCTACACGAGGAGACGAACGGCACATCGGTGAACCGGGCGCGAACAGCTGCGGCCGACAGCAGCTTCAGCGCGGCGCAGCATACCGATCGCTGACTGCCCGCAACGGTGCCCCCGCGGTGCAGGCTGGCGCA
>JBFFQZ010000194.1:0-5861 GCA_041573235.1 Sulfitobacter sp.
ATCGGTCAGTGCAACCATTGCATATCGCCCCTTTGTCGACAGTTTCATGTGTCTTCCTTCCGGTTCGGACGGTCGATTGATTGACGTACGCGACCTAAATGCCTATCTCCACTGGGCGCAATTCACGCTGATGTGGATTCCTAGCTTAGAAACGTTCTAAAGTGCCCGACTGAATTCGTCAAGAATGACATCCGCGCTTTTGGACCTGCAAGAAAGTACACCCATGCCCGAGGTCATTTTTCCCGGACCCGAAGGCCGCCATGAAGGCCGCTATCATCCGCAAAAAGAAAAAGACGCACCCATTGCCATTGTGCTGCATCCGCACCCGCAGTTCGGCGGCACGATGAACCACAAGGTCGTCTACAACCTGCATTATGCGTTCTACAAGATGGGCTTTACCGTGTTGCGGTTCAACTTCCGGGGCGTGGGGCGCAGCCAGGGCGAGTATGATCAGGGGATCGGCGAGCTGTCGGATGCGGCCTCGGCGCTCGACTACCTGCAATCCATGAACAACAACTCGAAGCATTGCTGGGTTGCGGGGTTCTCGTTCGGGGCCTGGATCGGCATGCAGCTTTTGATGCGCAGACCCGAAATCACCGGTTTCATCTCGGTCTCACCGCCGGCGAACATGTATGACTTCAGCTTTCTCGCGCCCTGCCCCGCATCGGGGTTGATCATCAACGGCACCGCAGACCGCGTGGCGCCGCCTGCGGATACCGTCGGCCTGGTCAACAAGCTGCATGAGCAGAAAGGCATCACGATCACCCATCAGGAGGTCGAGGGCGCCGGTCACTTCTTTGAAGAGCCGCACATGGACACGCTGATCGGGTCGACCACCGATTATGTCCGCCGCCGCCTGACAGAGAACACCCGCTGATGTCGGACCCCGCCGTCATAGCGATGGCCAACAAGTTGGCCGAAGAATGCCTGGCCGTTCAGAAGGAAACCGGCGAAGATCGGCTTTTCATGGAGGTGGGCGGCGTGCTTGGCGCCTCGTCCCAGACGTTGGAGGAGGCGTTCATGACCGCCATCCGCACCAGGATGGCCGAACAGCAGGGCCGCGCGTTCCTGGCGCGCAAGCTCCGGGCGCACAGGGATGCCAAGCCCAAATGACCGACAGATTGGCCCGCCAGATCGCGTTTCTAAACGAGGCCGACAAGCTCAAGTCAGTGACCCGCGCGACCGAACTGTGCGACAATTCGCGGTACGAGAACTCGGCCGAGCACAGCTGGCACCTGACGCTCTATGCGCTCGTGCTGACCGATCACGCGGGGCCTGGCGTGGACCGGGACCGGGTGCTGAAGATGCTGATCCTGCATGACCTCGTCGAGATCGACGCGGGCGACAACCCGATCTTCGGCAACCACGATCCGGCCGACATGGCGCAGCGCGAACAGGCCGCCGCAGACCGCATATTTGGCCTGCTGCCAGACGACCTGAACCGCGAGCTGCGCACGATCTGGGAAGAATTCGAAGCCGCCGAAACCCCCACCGCGCAATTCGCGAAATCGCTGGACCGGTTTCAGCCGCCGATGCAGAACCTGCAATCCGGCGGTGGCAGTTGGACAGATTTCGAAGTCTCGGAAGAAATGATCGCCGCCCGCGTCGGTACCAAGATCAACATCGGCGCGCCCGCCCTGTGGGACTATGCCCGCACCCGTATCGCCGCCTTCTTTGCCGCGCGGCCGGACCGCTGAACCCGGCCCGGATCGCCTCTGCCCTAAGGAACGTACATGTCCAGGATCAAAGTCGAAAACCCGATCGTCGAGCTTGACGGAGACGAGATGACCCGGATCATCTGGGACTTCATCAAAAAAAAGCTGATCCTGCCTTACCTTGACGTGGATCTGAAATACTACGACCTGGGGATCGAGACGCGCGATGCAACGGATGACCAGATCACGGTCGATGCCGCCCACGCGATCCGCAAATACGGCGTCGGCGTGAAATGCGCGACGATCACCCCTGATGAAGCGCGCGTGGAAGAATTCGGCCTGAAAAAGATGTGGCGCTCGCCCAACGGGACAATCCGCAACATCCTCGGCGGCGTGATCTTCCGCGAACCGATCATTTGCAAGAACGTGCCGCGCCTTGTTCCGGGCTGGACAAAACCCATTGTCGTGGGCCGCCACGCCTATGGCGATCAATACCGTGCGACCGATTTCAAATTCCCCGGCGCGGGCAAACTGACGCTGAAATTCGTCGGTGAAGATGGCACCGTGATCGAGCAAGAGGTGTTTGACGCGCCCGACAGCGGCGTGGTGATGGCGATGTACAACCTCGACAAGTCGATTGCCGACTTTGCGCGGGCGTCCCTGAACTATGGGCTGACCAAGGGCTGGCCGGTCTATCTGTCGACCAAGAACACGATCCTCAAGCAATACGACGGCCGGTTCCTCGAGCTGTTTCAACACATCTTCGAGACCGAATTCAAAGGCAGGTTCGATGCGGCAGGCATCACTTACGAGCACCGCCTGATCGACGACATGGTCGCCTGCGCGATGAAGTGGAACGGTGGCTATGTCTGGGCCTGCAAGAACTATGATGGCGATGTGCAGTCAGACACCGTCGCGCAGGGCTTTGGGTCACTGGGGCTGATGACCTCGGTGTTGATGACGCCTGACGGTCAGACAGTCGAGGCGGAAGCCGCCCACGGCACTGTGACCCGCCACTACCGACAGCACCAGAAGGGCGAACAGACCTCGACCAACTCGATCGCCTCGATCTTTGCCTGGACGGGCGGGCTGAAGCACCGCGGCAAGCTGGACGGCAACTCCGCCCTGACCGAATTCGCCACGACGCTTGAAAAGGTCGTGGTCGATACGGTCGAAAGCGGGCACATGACAAAGGATCTGGCCCTGCTGGTCGGACCAGAGCAGGGCTGGCTGACGACGATGGGTTTTCTTGAGAAAGTGGACGAAAACCTGAATGCCACCCTGACCGGGTAACGCCACGCAGGTTCCAAGCGGGGCGATCGCTGTGCAAGCGGCCGCGGCGATCAGCCGCCGTCAGGGCCCGCGCGTCATTGACCCCGATTGTGGGTCCTTGCGTAAAGCTCCGCGATGATCGTGCTCGCGGTCTTTTCGAACAGGCACGGGATGATGGCATGCACCAGCGCCGCGCCAGCGGCCAGAAACAGCTTGCCGGAAAAACGCGCCGCAAACATCATGTGCTGACCAAAGCTCTCATCGACTTTGGCGGGATGGTCCAGAAAGATGCGGTTGATCATGGGAGGCTCCTGTTTGTCTGCGATCTGGACACAGGATTACCCCGCGTGCCCCGAGCATTTTTCCCAAAACTCCTGGAATGGGGATTGATTGCGGGATAACTTCCCGACTATATCGCCATATGAGTGAAATTGATGCCATTGACCGCCGAATCCTGAGCGCTTTGCAGCGGGATGCAGCCCAGTCGCTGGACGCTTTGGGCGCCCGGGTGGGCCTGTCGCGCAATGCCTGCTGGCGGCGCATCCGCGCGCTCGAGGACGCAGGCGTGATCACCGGCCGCATCGCAACCTTGGATGCGGCGAAGCTGGGGCTTGGTCTTTCGGTGTTCATGCAGGTCCGCACCAGCGTCCATGCGCCAGACTGGCTGCAGAAATTCTCGGCCGCGACCAGGGCTATGACCGAGATCCAGGGCGTCTACCGCATGAGCGGCGACCTCGATTACCTGATCCGTGCGCGGGTTGCGGACATGGCAGGCTATGACCGGCTCTACCAACGGCTGATTTCCAAGGTGCCGCTCAGCGATGTCTCGGCCAGCTTCGTGATGGAAGAGATCAAGGAAACCTCCGAACTGCCCCTGTGAAAGGCCCAAACCATGCCCGTCTACCTGATCCTCGCCCTTGCAGTGCTTGCCGAAACCATCGGCACCACGGCGCTGCAAGCCTCGCAACAGTTCACGCGCCTTGGGCCGTCGGCCGTGGTGGTCGTCGCCTACGCGGTGTCGTTCTACCTGCTGTCGATCACCCTGCTCACGATCCCTGTCGGCGTCGTCTATGCGTTATGGAGCGGGCTTGGCATCGTGCTGATCGCCTGCATCGGCTGGCTGGTGTTCGGTCAGCGGCTGGACCTGCCCGCGGTCGCGGGCCTGGGCATGATCATCGGCGGCATCGCGGTGATCCACCTGTTTTCATCCGCCGCCCCGCACTGAGGTGCGCGCGGTGCCTGCAAGGCATGCTTTGTCGCTTTTGCCGCAAGAGCCCGGCACCAACCCTGCGACTTTGACACCATCTGACGCGGCGTGACGGGATTTGTGCTGGCGTTTGCTGCGGATGCACGGTAAGGCCCGCACAACTCTCCGAGACAAGGTATTCCAATGGACCTGCGCAACATCGCAATCATCGCTCACGTTGACCACGGCAAAACGACGCTGGTCGATGAACTGCTCAAGCAATCCGGCACCTATCGTGAAAACCAGGCGACCACCGAACGCGCCATGGACAGCAACGATCTGGAACGCGAACGCGGCATCACAATCTTTGCCAAGCCGACTTCGGTCGAATGGAAAGGCACGCGTATCAACATCGTCGACACCCCCGGCCACGCCGACTTTGGCGGCGAGGTCGAGCGGATCCTGTCGATGGTCGACGGCGTCGTCCTGTTGGTGGACGCGGCCGAAGGCCCCATGCCACAGACGAAATTCGTGACCTCCAAGGCGCTGAAGCTGGGGCTGCGTCCCATCGTGGTGATCAACAAGGTCGACAAACCCGACGGCGAGCCCGACCGCGCGCTGGACGAGGTGTTCGACCTATTCGCCAACCTTGACGCGACCGACGAACAGCTGGATTTCCCCACCATGTACGCCTCTGGCCGTGCCGGTTGGGCCGATCACACGCTGGAAGGCCCCCGCAAGGGTCTGGACGCCCTGTTCGAGCTGATCCTCGAACATGTGCCCGCGCCCAAACAGATTGCGGACGCGGACAAGCCCTTTACGATGCTGGCGACCACGCTGGGCGGTGATCCGTTCCTGGGCCGCCTGCTGACGGGCCGCGTGGAATCGGGCACCCTGAAGGCAGGTCAGACGATCAAGGCGATGTCGCGCGACGGCAAGCTGATCGAGAATTTCCGCTGCACCAAGATCCTCGCCTATCGCGGGCTGGACCAGACAGCCATCGAGTTGGCCGAGGCAGGCGATATCGTCTCGATCGCGGGCATGACGAAAGCGACCGTGGCCGACACGCTGGCAGAGCAATCCGTTTCCGAGGCGATCCCCGCACAGCCCATCGATCCGCCAACCATCACCGTGACCTTCGGGATCAACGACAGCCCCCTTGCCGGCCGCGATGGCAAGAAGGTGCAGTCACGCGTGATCCGCGAGCGCCTGATGAAAGAGGCGGAATCGAACGTCGCGATCAAGATATCCGACACCCCCGGCGGCGAGGCCTTCGAGGTCGCGGGACGGGGCGAATTGCAGATGGGCGTTCTGATCGAGAACATGCGCCGCGAAGGTTTTGAGCTGTCGATCTCACGACCACAGGTGCTGTTCCGCGACATCGACGGTGTGCGCCATGAGCCCATCGAAGAAGCCACGATCGACGTGGACGACGAATATTCAGGCGCCGTGATCGAAAAGATCACCGGTGTGCGCAAGGGCGAGCTGGTCGAGATGAAGCCCGCGGGCGCAGGCAAGACGCGTATCGTGGCCCATGTGCCCTCGCGCGGCCTGATCGGCTATCACGGCGAATTCCTGACCGACACCCGTGGCACGGGCGTGCTCAACCGTGTGTTCCACGACTGGGCACCGCACAAGGGCCCGATCCCGGGCCGCCGCGCGGGCGTTCTGATCTCGATGGAAAACGGCACTTCGGTCGCCTATGCCCTGTGGAACCTCGAAGAGCGCGGCAAGATGATGATCGGCGC
>JBFFQZ010000195.1:0-5860 GCA_041573235.1 Sulfitobacter sp.
CGCCCCGCTGGGCCCCACCGACGATGTGCCGACCGCGCCCGTTTCGGTGGCCGTGGCGCTGGCCGAAAAGATCGACAAGCTGACCGGGTTCTGGGCCATCGACGAAAAGCCTACTGGGTCGAAGGACCCCTATGCGCTGCGCCGCGCGGCGCTGGGCGTCATCCGTATCCTGCTTGAGAACGACCTGCAGGTGCCGCTGGATCGGCTGCACGCGGCGCAATTGCTGCGGAACAAGGCACAGGCAAAGCCGGACCTTCATGAACGGGACGTGGCCGAACTGGTCCACGACATCGCGAAGCATGGTGTTTTCGGTGCGGCATTCGACGCCTTCGTTCACCGAAAGGATCACCAGCTGCCCTCGGAGGCATTTGCCGAACTTCAGACCAGCGTGCCCCATAAGTCAGGTGATTTGCTGTCGTTCCTCCACGATCGCCTCAAGGTCTATCTGAAAGACCAGGGCGTTCGGCATGACGTGATCGACGCCTGCATCGCGATGCCGGGAAACGACGATTTGACGCTGCTGGTCAAACGCGCCCGCGCGCTCAGTGACACGTTGAAAACCGATGACGGCGAAAATCTCATCCAGGCGTTCAAGCGCGCAAACAACATCCTCAGCCAGGCCGAAGAGGCCGATGGCGTCGAATATTCTTACGGTGCGAACATCAAGTTCGTCGAAGGCCCCGAGGAAGTCGCGCTGTTTGACGCGCTCGACCGGGCCGAAGAGATCATCACCCCCGCGATGGCGCAGCAGGATTTCATCACGGCGATGGCTGCCATGGCCGAGCTCCGCGCGCCGCTGGATGCGTTCTTTGAGGCGGTGCAGATCAACACCGACAACGGCACCGTGCGCCGCAACCGGCTCAATCTGCTCAGCCGCATCCGCAGCTTGTGCACGTCTGTCGCGGATCTGACCCGGATCGAGGGCTGATCCCGGCGCGCGATCAGACGGTGGAGGTTGGCACGTAACCCTTGCGTGACGCCTCATTCCGCCTATGCTGCACCTGAAACCAAAGGTGCCGCAGTGCAGAATAACCCGAATACGACGCTCATCACCGCAACGGCCCCGGTCAGCACGGACACCCACGGCGGTCGCGCGAAGTGTTTGCAGCGGCTGGTGCGGCTGGACCTGCCGGTGCCGCGGACCGTGGCGCTGTCGTTCGAAACCGTGGGCAAGATCGCCCGCGACGACCTGCCCGATGTCGGGTCTGTCGTGGATCAGTTCCCCAAGGACGCGCTGCTGTGCGTGCGCCCCTCGAGCCAGGACCCCGATTGGGGCGGACCGGGCGCGGTGCTGAACATCGGGATGAACGACGCCCGGTTCGAAGGCTTCTGCAAGACGATGGGCGAGGGGCCTGCCGCAGCGCTTTATACCCGTTTCGTCCAGTCCTATGCGATCAATGTCGCACGGCTGGACCCTGACATGTTCGACGAGGTCGAAGGCGAAGGGCGCGCCGCGCTTGAACAGACGCTTTCGGCCTACGAGAAGGAAACCGAGGAAAGCTTTCCCCAGCACCGCCGCGTGCAGCTTGCTGCCGTGCTGCGCTCGATGGCGCGGGCATGGAACGGCACGTCCGCGCGGCTGCTGCGGCAGGCCAAGGGCGCGCCGGCGGAGGCGGGCCTGGGGCTGGTGGTGCAGGAGATGATCTTTGGCGTCGGGGCGGGCACCTGCGGGTCGGGGGTGCTGCAATTGGTGGACAGCGACACGGGCGCGCTGCAGGTCACCGGGCGCTACCTGAGCCAGAGCCAGGGGCGCGATGCGTTGGAGGGGGATGCTGAGGCGTTGTACCTGACGCGCGATCCGCGGGGCCGGTCCCTGGAAGAGGTGTTGCCGGAGGCCTTCGAGACGCTCAAGAACTACGCAAGCCTGATGCGCCAGCGCCTGCGGGCTGAAATGCAGGTCGAATTCGCGATCGACGACGGTGTCGTGCATATCCTTGACGGGGTGCGCGTTTCACGCTCGCCGCGCGCGGCGGTGCGCATCGCGGTGACGCTGGCCGAGGATGGCATCATCAGCAGCGAAGAGGCGCTGATGCGGGTACAGCCGCGCCTGCTGACCGAATTGCTGCACCGCCAGATCGACGCATCGGTCAAACGCGACGTGATCGGCAAGGGGATCGCCGCCAGTCCGGGCGCCGCCACAGGCAAGCTGGTGTTCGATTCCGCAGAGGCGCAGGCCAGTGCCGCGCGTGGCGAGGCTTGTATTCTCGTGCGCCGCGAGACGACCTCGGAGGATGTGCGCGGCATGCATGCCGCCCATGCGGTGCTGACCGAGCGCGGCGGCATCACCAGCCATGCGGCCGTCATCGGTCGTGGCATCGGGTTGCCCTGCGTCGTCGGCGCATCGAGCCTTGTCTTCAACCTGCGCAACAAGACGATCACGGCGCAGGACGGACGCGTCTTCAGCGCCGGAGACGATGTGACAGTGGATGGATCCACCGGACAGATTCTGGCTGGGGCTGCTGTCATGCAGGAAGCGGCGCTGGACGAATATTTCCAAAAGCTCATGTCCTGGGCCGAACAGAGCGCCGACATCGGCGTGCGCGCCAATGCCGACACACCCCAGGACGCGCAGACCGCGCGCAATTTCAGGGCACAGGGCATTGGCCTGTGCCGGACCGAGCACATGTTTTTCGATCCCGGTCGCCTGACGGTGATGCGCGAGATGATCTTTGCGGATACCTCGGACGGGCGCCGCGCGGTTCTGGAGCGCTTGCTCCCGATGCAACGCGATGATTTCACACAGCTTTTCGCGATCATGCAGGGGGAGCCCGTCTGCATCCGCCTGTTTGACCCGCCATTGCACGAATTTCTGCCGATGGACGCAAGCGGCCAGCGGGAGCTGGCCGAGGCGCTGGACCTGCCGCGCTCTGACGTGACCCGGCGGATCGAGGCGATGCGCGAATACAACCCCATGCTGGGCCTGCGCGGCGTGCGTCTGGGTGTGACCGTGCCCGAAATATATGAAATGCAGGCCCGCGCGATATTCGAGGCGACTGTGGACGCCAGCAAGGACCGCGCGCCGGTCGTGCCGGAAATCATGATCCCGCTGGTGTCGGCCCGCCGCGAAGTCGAGCTGGTGAAAAAAGCCATTGATGCGGTCGCGCTGTCGGTACGCTCTGAGCGTGGGGTCGATTTCGATTACCGCCTCGGCGTGATGGTCGAGACGCCGCGCGCCGCTCTGCGTGCCGGAGAAATCGCCCCCTATTGCTCATTCCTGAGCTTTGGCACCAACGATCTGACGCAGATGACCTATGGTTTGTCGCGCGACGATGCAGGTCGTTTCATGTCCGATTATGTGCAACTGGGCGTGTTTGACGAAGACCCGTTCCATACGCTTGATTACGACGGTGTGGGCGAGCTTTTGACCCTAGGGTCGGCGCGAGGCCGCACGTCGCAGCCGGGCATCACCCTGTCGGTCTGCGGAGAGCATGGCGGCAACCCCGAATCGATTGCATTTTGCCGTGCGGCGGGATTCGACTATGTCTCCTGCTCACCTTTTCGCGTTCCGGTTGCACGACTTGCGGCAGCGCAACTTGCGATTGCGGACAAGACGGGCCTGCCAAGACTTTGATTTGAAGTCATATTAATTGGTCATCGGCGGACCCGTGCCAATAAGGGCGCTTTTTGCTTGTCGATTGCCGCCCCTGACGTTATCGCCCCCCAGACTTTTGATGACGGAGGAACAGCAATGCTGTCTGTATTGAAAAAGAATTTCAAGAATATATTTTCTTCATTGATCTTTTTCGGTGCTATTTCCGGCTCGGTGCACGCCAACACCGTTTCAGATGAACTTGCTAGGATCGAGGCGCGTGGCCTTTCGGCAGTGTCGTCGAACCGGCTTGGCGCGCTGGTCAAGACCTCGAAACCCAAGGGCACTGGCGTCGTGTTCAGCCGCGAATGGCTGGACAGCCAGCCCAAGGCATCGGGCTCCGACCAGTTCAAATGCTTGGCCGAGGCGCTCTATTTCGAAGCGCGTGGCGAGACGGTCAAGGGGCAGTTCGCCGTGGCCGAAGTGATCCGGAACCGTGTGAAATCCTCGCGCTTTCCCGATTCCTATTGCGCGGTCATCAACCAGGGCACCGGGCGCAAATACCAGTGCCAATTCACCTATACCTGCGACGGTTACGCCGAAGTCATCGCCGAACCGCGCGCCTATGCCCGTGTGGCCAAGGTGGCACGCGCCATGATCGACGGAAAATCGCCGGAGGTGACCGACGGCGCGACCTTCTATCACACTGTTGCAGTGCGCCCGAGTTGGTCACGCAAATTCACCCGCACCGCGCAGATCGGTGTGCATCTGTTCTACCGCCGGGGCGTCCGTACAGCCAGCAACTGACGTAAACGCGCGTCCGAAAGGCGTTTCGCGCCCTCGACGGCAGAGGTCGGGCGGTATACAGGCGACACAAAGTTCGTAAACACCGGTGTGTCCCATGTGCTCTGAAACCCGACTTGCCTTTGCCCATCCGTCTGAACGGGCCGCGGCGACAGCCACGGATCCGGAGTTGGACCGCATTTCGCTGCGCGACCACATCGTCGAGGTTGAAATCGGCGCGTTTCAGGCAGAGCGGGGCGTGACACAGCGGATCTGCTTCAACGTCGTGGTCGAAGTGAAGCCGTTGACGGGTCCGGTCGACGACGACGTGGACCGCATCCTGTCCTATGACCGCGTGACCGAAGCGATCGCCGCGGCGCTGGCCGTCGAACGGTTGGCGCTGCTCGAAACGCTGGCCGAAAGGGTGGCCGAGCGGATCCTGATCGAGCCCCAGGCGGTGCGGGTCTTCGTCCGCATCGAAAAGCTGGACCGGGGTCCGGGCGCGCTGGGCGTAGAGATCGTGCGCGCCCGCGACGGGGCGCCACGCCCGGAAGCCGCGTCAGAGGCTGCGCCCCATCCCGAACTGGTTTTTCTGAGCAATGAGGCCATTGCTTCGCCGCATCTGACCGGGTGGCTGGATCAGCTGCACGGGCTGGACAGGCCGCTGATCCTGTGTGTCGGCGCACCGGCCTCGACGCCGCCCCAGGTGTCGGACAAGATGGCTCAGCGGCGGATCGACCTTCTGGCGATCGAACAGAACGCCTGGGTTCTGGCGGCGCGCGATCCGCGCTGTGTGGTGGTCGAAACCCGAACCGAGCTGGACTGGGCGATGAAGAACGGCCAGACTTGCGTCTGGGCCCCGTCCAAGATCGTGCTGGACAGTGTCGAAGCGCCGTCGGCACAGCCCCGCGATGCGGTGGCATTGGCCGCCTGGTTCGCGGCCACCTTTGAGGCTCAGGAGATGCTGGTCATCGGCGGCGACCTTCCGCAACAGGCTCGCGTGCCGCTGCGCGCCGTGTCCACCGACCAAGAGACGCTTTGAGATGCGGCAGACGTATTACCGACCGTTGGTGAACTGTGATGTGGCGCGTCCCGAGGGTGCGCTGGCCCTGGCGGGCGGCTGGGGGTGGTTCACCCATGTAGAAACCCTGCGCCGCGATGGCGCGCCACAGGTGATCCCCGCCGATCAGATCCCCGATGCGGTGGTGCAGGCCCTGACCGCGCCCCGCGCCGATGTCACGGGCCTTGCCATGACCCGGCCCAACCTGATGGGCATTCTGAACGTCACCCCAGACAGCTTTTCCGACGGCGGCCGCTTTAACGTGCTGGAAGCCGCCCATGCCCATGCTGAACAGATGATCCGCGATGGCGCCGACATGATCGACATTGGCGGCGAATCCACCCGCCCCGGTGCCGCCGAAGTGCCCGAGGCCGAGGAAATCGCTCGCACCGCGCCGGTGATCGCCTCGCTGCGAGGGGCAGGGGTGACCACGCCGATTTCGATCGACACCCGCAAGGCCGCCGTCGCGCGCGAGGCCTTGGCTGCCG
>JBFFQZ010000196.1:0-5846 GCA_041573235.1 Sulfitobacter sp.
CGCCAGAGGTGATCCGCAAGCTGGCGGGCCACCCGCTGACCGACAAGGGTCTTGAGCAGTTCATGAAAGACTGGGCCAAGACCGGTCAGAAAATCCTCTAGGCGGCCGGTCCGCGCGCGGCCCTGATCCCGCGACGTTACGAGGTTGTTCATCTTTCGGGGCTACGGTCCTCGCCAGTTCGTATTGTCGAAAGGGTGTTGTTGGATGAACGGTCTCAGTCGGCGCGGGGTCGCACAAGGGTACGCGCGGTCCATCCGGCGGCTGATGATTTTCTATCTCGGTGCTCTGGCCGTCCTGCTGGCCAGCGTTCTGACATCGCTTGTACTGACTTCGGTGGAAGCGTCCCGTCTTGAGCGCGACGCAAATGATATCAACGTCAGCGGCAGACAGCGCATGCTGAGCCAGCGGATCATATACCTGGCGCAGGAAAGCCGGTTGAACACGGGCGCCAAGGCCATTGCCGCCCGGCAGGAACTCGCCCTTGCGATCGAGGAATTCGAAAAGGCGCTGGAGTTGTTCGAGCGCGCGCATAAATCCCTGACGACCCAGGCGGGCCTGCCGACGGATATCCGCACGCTCTATTTCGGCACCGGCGGTCAGGCGTCACTGGATGCGCGCGTCCAGGATTATATCGCCAACGCCCGCGCCGTTCTCGCGGATCGAAACGACACCGCAAGCCTGCAAGCGCTCAAGACGATTGAACGCGCGGGCCTGTTGCAGGATCTCGACCGGGTGGTCAGCACGTTCGAGGCGCATTCAGTGGCCCGCGTGCAGGAGCTGCGCAAGCTCGAAAGCATCTCCATCGCCGTGGCCCTGGCGATCATTCTCGCTGAAGTGCTGTTTGTTTTCGCACCCGGGCACCGGCTGTTGAACAGAGCCTTTTCGGAAGTGGAGAGCCAGAACGCCGATCTGATCCGGGCCCGCAAGACCTTGTCCGATCAGAACCGATCCCTGGCAGAAAAGAACAGGCAACTCGACGTGGAACGCGGATTGTTGCGCACCGCGTGGCGCGAAAGCGAAGGCCTGCGTCGGGAACAGGCGGAATTCACCTATTCGGTGTCACATGACATGAAATCGCCCGCCAATACCCTTCAGCTGCTGCTGAACGAATTGGACGCGAGCCACGGAGACGGTCTTGATCAAGACGCGCGCGATCTTTTGGACCATGCCCGAAACGCTGTGTCGCGGATGAGTGACCTGATCGAGGACGTTCTGGAATATTCCTGGGCGACCGACCGGCGCGCGAAACCCGAGATAATTAATATGCAGATACGTCTGAGAGATACGCTCGATTCCATGGCACCCGCACTGATGGCTGTCGGCGCCAATGTATCGCTGGAGGCCGAGTGCGGGTATTTCGGCTATGATCGCCAGATCGACATCCTTGTGCGCAACCTGGTCAGCAATGCCATCAAGTTTCAGGAACAAGACATCCGCCCCGAAATCACCGTCACTTGCGCGCCGGGCCCAGGGTTCAAAAGTGTCGTGCTCAGCGTGCAGGACAACGGCATCGGGATCGATCCGAAGAACCACGACCGCATCTTCGGACTGTTCCAGCGCCTGCATGTGCGCGAAACCTATTCCGGCACCGGGTTGGGTCTGGCAACCTGCCAGCGGATCGCGGCCAACCACAGCGGCACCATCGCCGTGACCTCGGAGCCCGGCAAGGGCGCCACATTCACCGTAACGCTGGGCGAACCGGTCGAAACGCCGCAACTGGATGAATTGGAGCAGGCGGCATGACCCAGAAGAACCCACTTGGCAACGTCATGCTGATTGATGACGAAAAGATCGATCAGATGATGTATGAACGCATCCTCAAACGCTCGGGCATGACTGACAGCGTGATCGGCTTCACCTATGCGGAGGACGCGCTGGCCTATCTGAAATCACCCGACAATCCACAGGTTGACCTGATCCTGCTCGACATCAACATGCCGCGCATGACCGGTTTCGAATTTCTCGAGACCGCCAGCGCCGAGTTGGGCAGTGATCTGGATATCGCCGTGGTGATCATGCTGACAACGTCGCTCAACCCGCGCGACCAGGAACGGGCAGCGTCCTTCAGCGCCGTGCGCGCCTATGTCAACAAACCGCTTGAGATGGAAAACCTTGAGTTCGCGGCCAGCATCATCAATGACTTGCGTGATCGAAACGCGGCCTGATCTGACCCGGGGCTGCAAAAGGCGACATAATTTCGCAACGCCATGAAAATTTACGGAACATTAACGAAGAAAGAGGCAGCATTTGATCCGCGCCCCTGATAGCGTTAGCCAAACCTAAACCGAGAGCAGCATGAGCAGCAGCCCAAAGATCGAAGACGCCCTTCGCGAGGCGATCATCTCGCAACCCGATGTGATTCTGGATGATAACGATGTCATGCAGGCCCTGATCGCGGCCAATGAAAAGGCGATGGGCGGCAACATTGTCGACCTCCGCGGTATCGCCATGGAGCGGTTGGAGACCCGGCTTGACCGGCTGGAAGACACGCACCGCTCCGTCATTGCGGCAGCTTATGAAAACCTGGCCGGCACCAACCAGATCCACCGCGCGATACTGCGCATGCTGGACCCGACGGAATTCGAAAGCTTCTTGCGTGATCTGGGTGGCGAAGTGGCCGAAATCCTTCGCGTCGATGCGGTCAAACTGGTGCTCGAATCCGTGCAGAACGACAATGACCCAACGATCCAGCGTCTGGGCCGCGTGCTCAGCGTGGCCGAGCCCGGCTTCATCGAACGCTATCTGACGCAGAACCGGGGCGGCAACGTCCGGCAGGTCACGCTGCGCTCGGTGCAGGATGCATCGGAACAGATCTATGGACCGAACGCCGAATGGATCCGCTCCGAGGCCTGTCTGAAGCTTGATTTCGGCGCTGGACGGCTGCCGGGCATGCTGGTTCTGGGGGCCGAAGACCCCCACATGTTCGGCCCACAGCAAGGGACCGACCTGCTGACATTCTTTACCGGTGTGTTCGAGCGTTCGATGCGCCGCTGGCTGTCTTGAGGGGCGCTCCGGATACGCTGGCCATTTCTCCCGCCGCACGGGACGCCCTTCAGACGTGGCTGGAGCATCAACGCGCCCTGAAAGGTGCGGCGGAAAACACGCTGACCGCGTATCAGGGCGATGTGACCGAATTCCTGGCATTCCTCAGCGTACATCACGGGCAGACGGAAGGTCTGGGCGCGCTGGCAAATATCACCGTAAGCGACATGCGCGCCTGGATGGCACAAACCCGTAGCGGCGGGGTTGGCCCGCGATCGCTGGCGCGCAAGCTGTCGGCCGTAAAGGCGTTCTATCGCTGGCTGGCCGAGCGCCAAGGGTTCGAGCCGACCGCCGTTCTGTCGACCCGCGCGCCGAAATTCACCCGGAAACTGCCTCGCCCGCTGGCCATTGATGCCGCGAAAGAGGTGCTCGAATGCGTCGAGGCGCAGGGCCGGAAGCCTTGGGTTGCGGCGCGCGATGTCGCTGTTCTGACGCTGCTTTGGGGCTGTGGGCTACGCATCTCTGAGGCTTTGAGCCTGACCGCAGGGGATGCCCCCCTGTCCGAGGTTCTGCGGATCACCGGCAAGGGTGGCAAGGAACGTGTCGTGCCTGTCCTGCCCGCTGCCCGCGCGGCGGTCGCTGAGTATCAGCGGCTATGCCCGCACCCGCCGGAGGCCAATGGTCCGCTGTTCCGCGCAATCCGCGGTGGCAAACTGGCACCGGGTGCCATTCAAAAGGTCATGGCCAGCGCACGCATGCAATTGGGTCTGCCAGCCAGCGCGACACCCCACGCGATGCGCCACAGCTTTGCCACGCATCTTCTGGACGCCGGTGGCGATCTGCGCGCCATCCAAGAGCTTCTTGGCCATGCGTCCCTCTCGACCACGCAGGCCTATACCGCCGTCGACACCGTGCGGTTGATGGAGGTCTACAACCGGGCGCACCCCAGAGCCTGAATGCCTGGCATTGGTGCACCGCGCGGGCAGAGAATTATCAGCAGATCCTTGGGTCGAAGGCGGGCACGGCAACCTCGGGCCCCACAGCCATTCAAGTGACCAACGCTCACTGTCCGGCATGCCCGATGGGTGCATCCAGACCGCGCAGCCACTTCGACTGCCTGCACGCGACGCGAATAAGGGAAACATAACCTTCGAGACGATGCAAAGAGGTGCCACCTCCGGTCGCGGCCAAATCTGAAGCGCACTGCCGACACTGCGCGCCGTCAGCCCCAACTGTTGCCCTGATGTGAACGGTTACAACACAGGGCGACAGGCGTCCTTTTCCTTTTGCATCCCCCGCCCCGATTTGCGACATAGGCCCGCATGACAATGCTGCAACAAAAAGCCCTCGCTGTTCACCTTCTCACCGCGACAGGTGCCGTTTTTGCCATGCTGGCCATATTGGCAGCGGTGGACGCCAAGTATGACATGATGTTCCTGTGGCTGGTGGTCGCGTTCTTTGTCGATGGCATCGACGGACCTCTGGCGCGCAAATATGACGTCAAGACCAACGCGCCGGAATTCGACGGCGTGCTTCTGGATCTGATCATCGACTATCTCACCTATGTGTTCATCCCTGCCTTCGCGCTGTTCAAATCGGGCCTGATGGACGGGTGGAGCGGGTGGCTGATGATCATCATCGTGACCTTTGCAAGCGCGATGTATTTTTGCGATACTCGCATGAAAACAAAGGATAATTCCTTTTCCGGCTTTCCCGGATGCTGGAACATGCTCGTGATCGTGATCTTTGCGCTGAACATCCCGTGGTACATCAGCCTCGTGCTCGTGACCTTACTGGCCATCACGATGTTCCTGCCGCTGAAATTCGTGCACCCCGTGCGCACCGAACGCTGGCGCAACGTCACCCTGCCGATCGCCCTGCTGTGGACGTTCTTTGCAGGCTGGGCCGCATGGGTCAATTTTCATCCCGAAAGCTGGGCACAATGGGGGCTGGTGCTGACGTCCGTCTACCTGGTCTTCGCGGGCATTGCCCAACAGTTCCTGTACGAACGCAACACGTAAGGTGGGCTTGAAGCCCACCGCCGACTTCAGATCAGAAAGCCACCGGCCTTTTCATGGCGCAGCAGTGCCACCTTGGTCTCCACCCCGCCGCGCCCGGAAAACCCCGTCAGACCCTTTGCACCCATGACGCGGTGGCAGGGAATTATGATCGGGATCGGATTACCCCCACAGGCCTGCCCCACCGCCTGCGCCGGAACCTTTAGCGCCTTTGCGATGTCACCATAGGTGCACGTCTCGCCAAAGGGGATCGCCGACATCGCCGCACAGACCGCCCGCTGGAAATCAGAGCCCGCGACATACAGTGGCAGCTCAAAACGCTCCAAAGTGCCCGCGTCATAGGCCACCAGCTGCCGGGCCGCCTCATCCAGCACAGGTGTACTGTCTTCCGCGGGCGCCACACCCCAGTCGAGGGCCGTGATGTGATCATCCTCCTCGACCAGAACAAGATCGCCGAATTGGGTCGTGACAGTGCATGTTTTCATCAAGTGATCATGCCCAAGAACATGCGATTTCTCAATCCGGTTCATGCGCAAGAACGGCGTCGCGGGGGGCAAACCATCCGCCTGCCCCCGCGCCAGCTCAAACCAAGCGATACGGCATTAAGCCTCAGACGGCGTCGTCACAGCGCTTGCACACTGCGGGATGCGCATGGGTGCCCACATCCGGCAGCACCTTCCAGCAGCGCGCGCATTTCTCGCCTTCGGCCTTGGCAAAGACCACCGCGACACCTGCGGTCTCGGGCAACCGAAACGCGTCCTCGGGGGCGGGATCCGCACTCACGGTGATCTGCGAGGTGATGCTGATGTCGTCGAATGACACGCTCTCAAGCGCGGCGCGCTGCTC
>JBFFQZ010000197.1:0-5829 GCA_041573235.1 Sulfitobacter sp.
AATCCCATTAAAAAAAGGTTACCTAAAAAAAATATATTCTCCTTTATTAGAAATGGGTAGCTTTCAAGAATTTATTGAAATTCTACTGGATATGAAAAAAAATGGTGTTAAAATCGAAGGGAAAACAAAATGAAATTCACACTCTCTTGGCTCAAAGAGCACCTCGATACTACGGCTTCGGTTGATGAGATCACTTATGCCCTGACCGATCTGGGTCTGGAAGTGGAGGGGGTCGAGGATCGTGGCGCGAAGCTGCGGGCGTTTACGCTGGGCTATGTGAAATCCGCCGAGAAGCATCCCGATGCGGACCGTTTGCGCGTGTGTCAGGTCGAGACGGACGAGGGGCTGCAGCAGATCATCTGCGGCGCGCCCAACGCGCGCGAGGGCATCACCGTGGTCGTGGCCAAGCCCGGCGTCTACGTGCCCGGCATCGACACCACCATCGGTGTGGGCAAAATCCGCGGGATCGAAAGCTTTGGCATGATGGCCTCCGAGCGCGAGCTGGAGCTGAGCGACGAACATGACGGCATCATCGAGCTGCCTTCGGGCAACGTCGGCGACAGCTTTGTCGATTGGCTGGCGCAGAATGATCCGGCCAAGGTCGATCCGGTGATCGAGATTGCCATCACGCCTAACCGCCCCGATGCGCTGGGCGTGCGCGGCATTGCGCGCGATCTGGCGGCACGGGGGCTGGGCAAGCTCAAGCCGCGCGATGTGCCTGCGGTCGAGGGGACGTTCCCCTGTCCGGTCAGCGTCACGATAGACGATGATACGCGGGCGCAATGTCCGGTGTTCTATGGCCGTGTGATCCGGGGCGTGAAAAACGGGCCAAGCCCGGCGTGGTTGCAGGACAAGCTGCGCGCGATTGGCCTGCGGCCGATCAGCTTTCTCGTCGATGTGACGAACTATTTCACCTACGACCGCAACCGCCCGCTGCACGTCTTTGACGCGGACAAGATCGCGGGCAACGTCCTGCGCGTGCACCGCGCCAAGGGTGGCGAGACCCTCGTGGGGCTGGATGAAAAGGAATACACGTTCGAGCCGGACATGACCGTGATCTCCGACGCGGACAGCGTGGAAAGCATCGCGGGCGTGATGGGCGGCTTGCCCTCCGGCGTGACGGAGGAGACGGTCAACGTCTTTGTCGAATCGGCCTATTTCGATCCGGTGCGCACCGCCTACACGGGCCGCGCGCTCAGGATCAATTCGGACGCGCGCTATCGCTTTGAGCGCGGGATCGACCCGGCCTGGACGCCTTACGGCATCGAACACGCGACCCGGATGATCCTGGATCACGCTGGCGGCGAGGCATCCGAAGTGGTGGTCGCGGGCGCTGTGCCCGACACCGCGCGCGCCTACCGGCTGGACGCAAAGCGTGTTGTGTCGCTGGTCGGCATGGAGATCCCCGAAAGCGAGCAGCGCCAGACCCTGACGGCGCTGGGCTTTGTGCTGGAGGGCGACATGGCCCATGTGCCCAGCTGGCGCCCCGACGTGCAGGGCGAGGCGGATCTGGTGGAAGAAGTCGCGCGCGTGGCCTCCCTGACCAAGCTTCAGGGCCGCCCCCTGCCGCGTCTGACCGAAGGCGTGCCGCGCCCGGTTCTGTCGCCGATGCAGCGGCGCGAGGTGGCGGCACGGCGCACGGCGGCCGCGCTGGGCTACCACGAATGCGTGACCTACAGCTTCATCGACCAGCCCTCGGCGGCGCTGTTCGGCGGCGGCACCGACGTCACGCGCCTGGAAAACCCGATCAGCGCCGACATGAGCCACATGCGCCCCGACCTGCTGCCCGGTCTGTTGCAGGCAGCGGCCCGCAACCAGGCGCGCGGGTTCGCCGACATGGCCCTGTTCGAGGTCGGTCCCGCCTTTGACGGCGGCGAGCCGGGCGAGCAGCGGTTGCTGGTGTCGGGCCTTCTGGTCGGGCGTACCGGGCCAAAGGATGTGCTGGGCGAGGCGCGCAATGTCGATCTGTTCGACGTCAAGGCAGACGCCGAAGCGATCCTTGCCGCGATCGGTGCACCGGCAAAGGTGCAGATCCTGCGCGGCGGCCCTGACTGGTGGCACCCGGGGCGGCACGGCATGATCTGCCTAGGGCGCAAGAAGGTGCTGGGCATCTACGGTGAGCTGCATCCGAAAGTGCTGGCGGCGATGGATGTGAAGGGACCCGCGATGGCCTTCACCCTCTGGCCCGCCGAGGTGCCGCTGCCGCGCAAATCCGGCGCGACGCGCCCGGCGCTCAGGATCAGCGATCTGCAGGCGGTGGAGCGTGATTTCGCCTTCGTGGTGGACGCCGAGGTCGAGGCACTGACGCTGGTCAACGCCGCGATGGGCGCCGACAAGGCGCTGATCGAGGAGGTGCGCGTGTTCGATGAGTTCATCGGCGGCAGCCTCGGCGAGGGCAAGAAATCGCTCGCCATCACGGTGCGCCTGCAACCCCGCGATCAGACACTGAAGGACGCGGACATCGAGGCGGTGGGCGCAAAGGTCATCGACAAGGTCAGCAAGGCGACCGGAGGCGTGCTGCGCGGGTAAGGTGCAGGCGTCCTGCACCTCGCGGGGCAACATGAAACCTCCGGCGGCGCGTCATCGCCCGCGGAGTATCGAGAGGAGACAGCGTATGTTGAAGGTATATTTGTCGGGCGAAATCCACACCGACTGGCGCGAACAGATCACGCAGGGTGCAGCTGCACTCGACGTCGTGTTCTCCGGACCCGTGACTGACCACGCGGCCAGCGACGATTGCGGCGTGGCGATCCTCGGCGCAGAGCCGGACAAGTTCTGGCACGACCGCAAGGGCGCGCAGATCAACGCGATCCGCACCCGCAAGGGGATCGCCGATGCGGATGTGGTCGTTGTCCGCTTCGGTGACCAGTACAAGCAATGGAACGCCGCGTTCGATGCAGGCTATGCCGCCGCTCTGGGAAAATCGCTGATCATCCTGCACGGACCAGATCACGCGCATGCGCTGAAAGAGGTGGATGCCGCAGCATTGGCGGTCGCTTCGGAGCCGTCGCAGGTGGTGGATATCCTGCGCTACGTACTGACGTCCGAACTGCGCTAGGCGCGGACATGTCTCGCGGGCGACGTGCCTGGCCTGAATGCCGCTATCCCGCTACGCGCGGGGTGGCGTCACAAGGCCCTTCTGCACCGCCGGGCGCGCCTCGAACCGGGCAAGGTACTCGACGAGGTTGCGGTGCGTGTCCCAGCCCACGAGCTCCTTGGTGCCATAGAAATCCAGCGCGCGCAGCCACGGAGCGATTGCTATGTCGGCGATGGTGTAGTGGGCGCCGGTAATCCATTCCTTGCCCGCCAGCTCCCGGTCCAGCACACCCAGCAGGCGCTTGGCCTCGTCGATATAGCGCTGCTGCGGGCGCTTGTCTTCCCACTGCGATCCCGCGAACTTCGAGAAGAAACCGAGCTGCCCCAGCATCGGACCCAGTCCGCCCATCTGGAACATCAGCCATTGGATCGCCTTGGCCCTGTCGGTGGCGGTCTCTCCCATCAACTGGCCGGATTTCTCGGCAAGGTAGATCAGGATCGCACCGCTTTCGAACAGGCCGATCGGCGCGCCGTCGGGGCCGTTGGGGTCGATGATCGCCGGGATCTTGTTGTTGGGGTTCAGCGACAGGAATTCGGGGCTTTTTACATCTGCATCCGACAGCGTGACCTTGTGGGCCTCATAGGGCAGGCCGGTCTCTTCGAGGGCGATGGACACCTTGACGCCATTCGGCGTCGGGAAAGAGTAGAGCTGGATCACGTCTGGCTTGGTCGCAGGCCATTTCTGGGTGATAGGGAATGAAGTTAGGTCGGCCATCGCACGCGCTCCTTTTTCTGTCGGATCCCGGATAGCCGTCTTTCCCCTGTAAATACAGGCTGGACGATGTGCGGCCTTGTGGTAGCACCTGTGCAGCGGCAAACGGGGCGGGGCCCTTCGCGCGGCGGGGTTTGGAAAGGAAAAAACCAAATGATCAAAGAATTCAAAGCCTTCATCGCCAAGGGCAATGTCATGGACATGGCCGTTGGCATCATCATCGGCGCGGCCTTTACCGCGATCGTGTCGTCGTTGGTCGGTGATCTGATCAATCCGATCATCGGTCTGGTTATGGGCGGCGTGGATTTCACGGCAATGTACGTGGTGCTTTCGGGGGATGTTCCGGCTGGGGCGGGTCTGGATGCCGCCCGCGAAACAGGCGCCGCGATCTTTGCCTACGGGGCATTCATCACGGCGGTCATCAACTTCCTGATCATAGCCTTCGTGGTGTTCGTGCTGGTGAAAATGGTGAACCGGATCAAGGACGCAGCCACCAGGGAAGAAGAAAAGAAAGAGGAAGTGGCCAAAGCGGCCCCAGCAGGCCCCACGCAGGAAGAGCTGCTGGCCGACATATTGGAAGAGCTTAAAAAAGCCTGAAAATACGGGCCCTGACGTTGTTGGGGGGCAGTCTTGCGATGCCCCCCCCTTGGCCGTTTACTTGAGCGCCAGCGCGGGCGAGATAACGTCGATCCCCAGCGCCTTGCCCACCGCATAATACGTCAGCTTTCCCGCATGAACGTTCAGCCCGGCCAGCAGATACTCATCCTCGGCACAGGCCTGTTTCCATCCCTTGTCCGCCAGCGCCAGCATGAAGGGCATCGTCGCATTGCCCAGGGCGATGGTCGAGGTGCGCGCGACCGCGCCGGGCATGTTCGCCACGCAATAATGCATGATGCCGTCCACCTCATAGATCGGATCCTGGTGCGTTGTCGCCTTTGACGTCTCGAAACAGCCGCCCTGGTCGATCGCCACATCCACGAGTGCGGCGCCCGGCTTCAGTTCGGACAGCTGCGCGCGGCTGATCAGCTTGGGCGCGGCCGCGCCGGGGACCAGCACCGCACCGACGATCATGTCGGCCTCGCGCGCCAGTTCGATCGTGTTGCCGGCGCTGGCAAAGCTGGTCTTGAACGCGCCGCCAAAGACATCGTCGAGATAGCGCATGCGCGACAGCGACCGGTCCAGCACGGTCACATCCGCGCCCATCCCTGCCGCGACCCGCGCCGCGTGGGTGCCGACGACACCGCCGCCGATCACGACGACACGCGCAGGTCCCACACCGGGCACGCCGCCCATCAGGACGCCGCGACCGCCATTGGCCTTTTGCAGTGTCCAGGCACCGACCTGGGGCGCCAGGCGGCCCGCGACCTCGGACATCGGTGCCAGCAACGGCAGGCCGCCCGAACTGTCGGTAACGGTTTCATAGGCAATGGCGGTGCAACCGCTGTCCAACAGGTCGCGGGTCTGTTCGGGGTCGGGGGCAAGGTGCAGATAGGTGAACAGAACCTGCCCCTCGCGCAGCATCTTGCGCTCGACGGCCTGCGGCTCCTTGACCTTCACGATCATCTCGGCCTGGGCAAAGATCTCTGCCGCGGTGCCGATGATCTGCGCGCCTGCGGCTTCATAGGCGGCGTCGTTAAAGCCCGCACCGTCACCGGCGCCGGTTTCGATCAGGACGGTGTGACCGTGCTTTGCCGCCTCGAAGGCGGCGTTGGGCGTCATGCCGACACGGAATTCCTGCGGTTTGATCTCTTTGGGGCAGCCGATTATCATGGGATGTTTCCTCCATTCCTCCACTTGCGCCATGATACGCCGGAGGCTGTGCAATTCGGTGCTTATTTTGCCTCGCCAAACAGTACCCTGTTCGAATAACCTGCGGCAAAATAGGTAGAGAACGCGAAGGTATTGCGCAAATGTTGGATTCCATTGACCGAAGCCTGCTCAAGGCGCTGCAGCGGCGGGGACGGATGTCGAACGCGGAACTCTCCGAGCAGGTGAACCTGTCGCCATCGGCCTGCCACCGC
>JBFFQZ010000198.1:0-5818 GCA_041573235.1 Sulfitobacter sp.
CTGCAAGCGGCGGTGGATCCGGCGTATGAGAGCAAATCGGACTGGGAAATCTTCAAGGCCGTCGCAAAGAAATTCCAGGAGATCACGCCGGGATATCTGGATAAGGAAACCGATATCGTGGCGCTGCCGATCCTGCACGACACCCCGGCAGAGATCGCGCAGGATCAGGTGAAAGACTGGAAGAAGGGCGAATGCGATCTGATCCCGGGCAAAACCGCACCTGCTTTTGTAGCGGTCGAACGGGATTACACAGCGATCTACGAGCGGTTCAAATCGCTTGGGCCGATGCTCGACAAGCTTGGCAATGGTGGCAAGGGCATCACCTGGAATACTCAGGAAGAGATCGACAACCTGGCGGCGCTTAACGGTGTTCAACTGGATGGTCCTGCCGCGGGCCGACCCAAGATCGAAACCGCGATCGACGCCTGCGAAGTCATCCTGATGCTGGCACCCGAGACCAACGGCAACGTCGCCGTAAAGGCCTGGCACGCACTGGAGAAGGCCACGGGGCGCAAACATGCGCATTTGGCGGAAGGTGAGCATGGCAACAAGATCCGGTTCCGGGACATCGCAGCACAGCCTCGCAAGATCATCTCCAGCCCAACATGGTCGGGGATCGAGAGCGAAAAGGTCAGCTATAACGCGGGCTACACCAACGTGCATGAGCTGATCCCGTGGCGCACCCTGACGGGCCGACAACAGCTCTATCAGGATCACTTGTGGATGCGCGCCTTTGGCGAGGGCTTCATGTCCTATCGACCTCCGGTGGATCTCAAGACGATCACCAAGGACGTGCAGGACGAAGGCGACACGCTTGTCCTTAACTTCATCACGCCGCACCAGAAATGGGGCATCCACTCCACCTATTCCGACAACCTGTTGATGCTGACGCTGAACCGGGGCGGGCCGGTGGTCTGGATTTCAGAGGTCGACGCCAAATCGGCGGGGATCGTCGATAACGACTGGATCGAGGTCTACAACATCAACGGTGCCTTGACGGCGCGGGCGGTGGTGTCCCAGCGGATCAAGGAAGGCTCGACCTTCATGTATCACGCCCAGGAAAAGATCGTGAATACGCCAGGGTCCGAAAAGACAGGCCTTCGCGGGGGTATCCACAACTCGGTCACGCGGACGGTCCTGAAGCCCACGCATATGATCGGCGGCTATGCGCAACAATCCTATGGCTTCAATTATTACGGCACCGTGGGATCGAACCGGGACGAATTCGTGGTCATCCGCAAAATGAAAAAGGTCGACTGGCTTGATGGCGAGAAGACCTACCAACCCAAAACCACGGAGGCCGCAGAATGAGAGTACGCGCACAAATCGGCATGGTGCTGAACCTCGACAAATGCATCGGGTGCCACACCTGTTCCGTCACCTGCAAGAACGTCTGGACCAGCCGCGACGGCGTCGAATACGCCTGGTTCAACAATGTTGAAACCAAACCGGGCCTCGGCTATCCCACTGACTGGGAAAACCAGGCGCGCTGGAATGGCGGCTGGGAACGCACCAAGGCAGGAAAGCTTCAGCCCAAGCAAGGCAGCAAATGGCGGATACTGGCGAACCTCTTTGCCAATCCCGACCTGCCCGAGATCGACGACTATTACGAGCCGTTCGATTTTGATTACGACCATCTGAAATCCGCGCCCGAGTTGGAGGCGTTCCCGACGGCGCGTCCGCGTTCCAAGATCACCGGCGAACGGATGCAGAAGATCGAAAAGGGTCCGAACTGGGAAGAGATTCTGGGTGGTGAGTTTTCAAAACGGTCCGAGGACTACAACTTTGAAGGGATCTAAAAGCAGATCTACGGGGAATACGAAAATACATTCATGATGTATTTGCCCCGTCTGTGTGAGCACTGCCTGAACCCTACCTGTGTGTCGTCCTGCCCATCGGGCGCGATCTACAAGCGCGAGGAAGACGGCATTGTTCTGATCGATCAGGAAAAATGCCGGGGCTGGCGCATGTGTGTCAGCGGCTGCCCCTACAAGAAGGTCTACTACAACTGGTCCACCGGCAAATCCGAGAAATGCACGCTGTGCTATCCGCGCATTGAATCCGGCAATCCAACCGTCTGTTCGGAAACCTGTGTCGGCCGTATCCGGTATCTGGGGGTCATGCTCTATGACGCCGACAAGATCGAAGAAGCGGCCAGCGTTGAAAACACCCAGGACCTCTATGATGCACAGCTTGGTGTGTTCCTCGATCCCAACGACCCCACGGTGATTGAGGCGGCGCGTGCAGATGGCATCCCAGAGGATTGGATCAAAGGCGCGCAGGAAAGCCCGATCTGGAAGATGGCGATGGAATGGAAGGTGGCCTTCCCGCTGCATCCCGAATACCGGACGCTGCCGATGGTCTGGTATATCCCGCCACTGTCGCCGATTCAGAACGCGGCCGAGGCAGGTGCGATCGGCATGGACGGCGGAATGCCGGACGTGAAGAACCTCCGCATCCCTGTCAAATACCTCGCCAACATGCTGACGGCTGGTGATGAGGCACCAGTGGTCACGGCGCTGGAGCGGATGCTGGCGATGCGGTCCTACATGCGGTCCAAGACCGTGGAGGGTGTCATCGACGAAGGCATTGCGGAGCGCGTGGGGCTGAGCGGCCGCATGATCGAGGATATGTACAAGATCATGGCCCTTGCCGACTATGAGGATCGCTTTGTGATCCCCACAACCCACCGCGAACAGGTCGAGGAAGCCTATGACCTCAAGGGGGGCTGCGGGTTCACCGACAGCAACGGATGTTCCACCGGTATCTCCAAGGGCTCGCTGTTTGGCGGCTCCAAGAAACCCCTCAAAATGCCAGCGGAGGTGCAATGAAATGGACCGTACACTGAAAGCCTTTTCTCTGATCCTGAGTTACCCGACGAGCGAGTTGCAGCATGCCATGCCCGAGATCGGAGGCGTTCTGGTCTCGGACACGCGACTGACAGCGGCAGCACGTCGGGCGTTGCGCCCGCGGGTGGAGGAGCTGGCCGGGCGCGACATCTATGACCTGCAAGAGACTTTTGTCATGCTGTTCGACCGGTCCCGCACCCTATCGTTGAACCTGTTTGAACATGTCCATGGTGAAAGCCGTGACCGTGGCGGGGCCATGGTGTCGTTGGTCGAAACCTATCGCGAGGGCGGGTTTGACCCTGTCACGTCTGAATTGCCCGACCACTTGCCGGTGCTTTTGGAGTTTCTGGCCACGAGACCTTTTGCAGAAGCGCAGGACACACTCGCCGATGCGGCGCATATCTTTGAGGTGCTGAGCGAACGGCTGGTCCGGCGCGAGAGCCCCTACGCCGCAGTGTTTGCCGGGCTCATCCAATTGGCCGGCATCAAGGCGGATCAGGAGGCTGTGGCCGAAATGTTGGCCCAACCTGACGACGACCCCACCGATTTGGAGGCTCTGGACGAGGTTTGGGAAGAAAGCGAAGTGCTCTTCGGCCCTGATCCAAACGCCGGATGCCCGCAGGTGCGCGATATGCTTTCGCGCATGGATACCCCAGTGAACCCCGCGCCGCGTCAAGCCGCAGAATAGGGAGAAACCGACATGTTCAGGAACATCGACTACTTCATCTTCGGGATCATGCCCTACATCGCACTCACTGTGCTGATTGTTGGCTGCATCGCGCGTTATGAACGTGATCCCTTCACCTGGAAATCATCATCGAGCCAACTGTTGCGGCGCAAGCAACTGGTCTGGGGTTCGATCCTCTTCCATGTTGGCATCATCACCGTCTTCGGCGGGCATTTGATCGGCCTCTTTACCCCGGTTTTTGTTCTCGACGCGCTTGGCATCCCCTATGCAATGAAGCAATGGGCCGCCGTAATTCTCGGCGGGACTGCGGGCTTCGCAGCGCTGATCGGTGCGTCCATGCTGATCCATCGGCGTGTCACGGATCCGCGGATTTGGCGGCACACCAGCTTTGCTGATATCGGCATTCTGGTCCTGATCTGGCTGCAGCTTTTCATTGGTCTGGGAACCATCTTTCTGACCCTGCAACACATGGACGGATCGGAAATGGTTCGCTTCATGACCTGGTCGCAAAGTGTGATCCTGCTGAACCTGAATGCCTGGGCGATGGTTGTAGATGTGCACTGGCTCTACAAGGCACACATCTTCCTTGGTCTGTTGATCACCATCCTGTTCCCGTTCACACGGCTCGTACACATGGTGTCCGGGTTTGCCGCACCGTTCCGGTTCCTGCGGCGGCCCGGCTATCAGATCGTGCGCTCACGGCGGCAAAAGGCGTTGCCCAAGAACAGCAACCCTAAAGCAACACCGGCGGAGTAAGGGCCATGAACGCAGCACTATTCCCAGATCTGATCGTCAATGGCGAGCTTGTAGCCCACGCGCTGGTCGCGGCCGAAACGCAGAACCAGGAAGCGCCGAAAGGCAAACCCGGCATCGCTTGGCGCAAGGCCGCCAATGCAGTAGCGATCCGGACCCTGCTTTTGCAGGAAGCTGTGGCGCGCGGGGTCACGCCGGACCGCCAAGAGGTCGGCCCCGGGCGCTTTGAGACAGATGAAGAGGCCCAGATCCGGGGCCTTCTCGAACAGGCAGTGAGGGTCAATCCGCCGACCCCCGGAGACATCAAGGCCGAGTGGGAAAAAGACCCGTCGCGGTTCAGAACGCCTCCCTTATGGGAAGCATCCCATATTCTTTGTGGATGCGATCCCCGCGATGCAGCGGCCCGGGAAAAGGCGCTGACGCGCATCAATGCCATCGCGACGCTCCTCTCTGGCGACCCCAAAGGGTTTGCGGCGCTGGCGGCACGTGAAAGCGAGTGTGGCTCGAAAGACTCCGGTGGAGCGCTTGGACAACTTGGACCGGGTGACACCGTTCCGGAATTCGAAGCCGTTCTTCGGACCCTTTCCGAAGGCGAAATGACCACTGAACCCGTCTTGACCCGCCACGGCTATCACCTCATCCGGCTCGATGCGCTCGCGGAAGGGCAGGTTCTGCCGTTTGAGGCTGTACGCGAGAAAATAGCAGAGGCCATGGAAAAGGCGGCTTGGGCCAAACAGGCCCGGCACTTTGTCGATCAGCTGGTTAAATGCGCGAAAATTGAAGGGGCTGACTTTAGCGTGGTCTGATCGGGAGGAGAGTCCGATGATGAAGGATAGGGAACGGTCGTCAAGCAATGCGCGTGGCGGAAAGGCAAAAAACGGCCCGCTTTTAAATCCGTTGGATTTCATTGCCGAAGATCACATGCGCGAACGTGAGGTCTGCGCCGTTCTCGAAAGGCTGGTCGCCGGTTTTCCAATCGATACAGATGAACGGCAGATGGTGCTTTCTTTTTTGACATTGCAATTGCCGCAGCATCTTGCCGACGAAGAAATCGACCTTTTCCCGTTGATGTTGGAACGCTGCGACCCGGAAGAGGACATCAATAGCGTGATTGACAAGCTGGAATCCGATCATGTGCATGCGCTTGCTGATGCACCGGCAATAGCTGCCCTGATCGAAGAAATGGAACCCGGTGATGCGCCGTTCCCGGAACTCGCCCGCGCGCAGTTGACAGAATTTGCCAGTCACGCGCGGCGGCATCTCATTCTTGAAAATGCGATCGTGTTACCAATTGCCCGCGTGCGCCTGACCAAAGACGACCTGAAAACCATGAGAGATCACATGCTGGAACGACGCGGCCTTGATCAGCGACAGGAGAACGAAACATGCTAGCTGATCTTTTGGACCGCAATGCCCGATGGTCTGACCACAAGAATGCCGAGGAGCCGGGGTATTTTGCCCGGCTTGCAACAAGACAGTCACCCGAGTTCTTCTGGATAGGCTGTTCTGACAGCCGGGTGCCGGCCAA
>JBFFQZ010000199.1:0-5791 GCA_041573235.1 Sulfitobacter sp.
GATAAGTATATTCCATTGAATTCCTCTTTATAAAATATACGCCAGAAAAGCACAGTCGGGTGTTTGTGGCAAATCTTTCCGGCAGGCACGCGCCACTCTGCAATGCCGGGGCGTGGACCGGATGCATTCCCAGCCAGAGCGGCGGGACGGCGGTTTCGGGCGCCGTCGCCCTGGCCCTGCGCGCGTTTTGATCCTCAAGAGCGTGGACCACGCGCGGGTCCATTTCGCGATAAGCACCGCAAGCCGCGAGGGAGAGCCGCTGTCTGCACTTCCCGAGGCGGCTCTGACATTCCATTGGAAGGAACAGGCCCGCCAGATGCGGATACGTGGCCCGATTATCGACCTGGGGGATGCGGGAAGCAAAGCCAAATACTTGAGGACCCTGCGGAATTGTCCGCGGTGATCGAATGTCCTTGAAGCAGGTACAGGCCGACCCGGATTTTCTGACACCGCTATGGCGTCTGAAAGCGGTGGAGGCCGACGAGGTCGGCACCTATGAAAAATTCCGCCTGTGGCCATAGGTGCCGCTGGTGCGGGTTGTCATCCTGATGGTCGTCATGAAGCGGTGACATGGAAACGACCGGCTCCGGCGAAGTAAACGCCCGATTAGCGACCGACAGCCGGTTCGCAATCCGTTAGACCGTTCCGGAGAAACTTGCGCCAAGGGCTTCAGATGCTAATTGATCTTCCGGACCACGACACCCTCTATCAGGCCCTGATTGCGCGCGATGCGCGATATGACGGGCAGGCCTATGTCTGCGTCGCGACCACCGGTGTCTTCTGTCGGTTGACCTGCCCGGCGCGCAAGCCCAACTCGAAGAACTGCAGATTTGTCGGGACAATCGGGGAATGCATCGAGACCGGGTTCAGGCCCTGCAAACGGTGCCACCCGATGCAGGCAGCAGCGGCAGAAGATCCGATGATCGCAGCTTTGCTGCTCGCGCTCGACGAACGCCCCGAGATGCGGTGGACCGAGCAGCACGTCGACCGTATGGGCTATGACCTTTCAACTGTACGTCGCGCATTCAAGCGGCAGTTCGGCATGACTTTTCTCGAACTGGCCCGCCAAAGGCGCTTGCGCGAAAGCTTCGAGGTGCTTGCGGGCGGCGGCAAGGTCATTGAGGCGCAATTCGAGGCCGGTTTCGACTCTCCCAGCGCCTTTCGGTCTGCTTTTGCCAGCTTGCTTGGCTGCTCACCCGGTGATCTCAGGCCCGGCGGTGACCTTCAGGCCGACTGGATCTCTACACCGCTTGGCGACCTGGTCGCGATCAGCAGTGGCACGCATCTGCACCTGCTCGAATTCGTGGACCGCAAGGCGCTTCCGCGGGAATTGACGAAGCTTGCGGCGCCGGGCAACCTGCGTCTGGGGCTCGGCCGAACCGGGCCGACCGAGCAGGCCGAGGCCGAGCTGGCAGCCTTCTTCGCGGGCAAGTCGGCGCGTTTCGAGACGCCGCTCGCACCACCGGGCAGCCCCTTCACAAAATCGGTCTGGCACGCGCTGCGCCAGATCCCGGCGGGCGAAACCCGCAGCTATTCCCAGATCGCGCGCGAAATCGGCAAACCCTCGGCGTCCCGTGCTGTGGCGCGCGCGAATGGCGCGAACCAGATCGCATTGATGATCCCCTGCCACCGTGTGATCGGCGCGGATGGCAGTCTGACCGGTTATGGTGGCGGCCTCTGGCGCAAGCAGCGGCTGCTGGAAATCGAAAGGCACTTCAAGAACACGCAAGCAGAGACCACCCGATAACCGATAGAGCCACACAGGCCCGGGACTTTCATGCGATGCACCGCAAGGGTGATCCGCTCGTTCTCTATAACGTCCGGGATGCGGGCGGGGCGAAGACGCTCGCGGCGGCGGGGGCACAGGCCGTCGGTACCGGCCGCTAGTCATTGGCCGCGGCGCACGGATGTGTTCTTGAAGACCTCCGACAATACCGATCCAGCGACGCTGATGCACGAGGCGATGGCGCGGCAGGCAGCCTGACATTGGTGTCCAAAGTCGCAAGGCTGGGCGTTGCGCGCCCCAGCCATGGTCCCACCCCGTTCACCACGGCGATGGAAGATCTGTCGGAACGCCAGTCTTTGGCGATGGCGTCCTGAAGGGGGCACTGCGCGGGATAGGTGCTTTGGCCCCCGCAGGCCCGCGCCACAGATACCGTGATCCATCGCGGTTCCTGCTCACATGGCCGAAATCGCTCTCAGCGGCCGGAGTGAACTTCGCAGTTGAACTAATTCGTGGCGGGTGAGAAGCTGAAAATCTGTCACCCTCGGGGAAACGATGATCGGTTATTTCACGCTCATACTGGTTTGTCAGCTGATCGGGGAGCTTGTCGTTGGCACGCTGTCGCTCGCGATACCCGGTCCCGTCCTCGGTATGTTGTTTCTCTTCATACTGCTCTTGATACGGGGTGAGGTGCCGAAAAATCTGGGTCAGACGGCAGATGGGCTGTTGCGTGCGATGTCGCTGCTTTTCGTGCCTGCGGGCACCGGGGTGATGATGCATTTCGAATTGCTGGGCGCGGCGCTGGTCCCGCTCAGCGCGGCGCTTGTCGTGAGTACGGCGATGACCATCATCGTGACGGCCCTGATGATGCGGTGGCTGAACAAGGCGCGCGCGGATGAATAACCTCCAGGAAACATGGGTCTATCTGAATGCCTCGCCGCTGTTTCATCTGACGCTGACGTTGGTCGCATTTCAGGCAGCAAGCTGGGTGTTTGAAAAGGGCGGGCGCAATCCGCTGCTGAACCCGGTTCTGGGCGCAGTGATCGTCGTTGTTTCCGTGTTGTTTTTCACCGGAACCGATTATGGCACGTATTTTCAAGGGGCGCAGTTCGTGCACTTTCTGCTGGGGCCTGCGACGGTCTCGCTTGCCATTCCGCTTTACCGGCAGTGGGACAGGGTGCGCGGCTCGGCTCTGGCGATCGGGGCCAGCCTGCTGAGCGGATCGCTCGTCGCGATTCTCACGGCTGTGGGCACCGCGTGGGTGCTGGGAGGATCGGAGACGATGCTGGCCTCGATCGCGCCGAAATCCGCCACGGCCCCTGTTGCCATGGCGATTTCCGCCGATCTGGGCGGCCTGCCGTCGCTGACGGCGGTGCTGGTGATCGTCTCGGGCATATTGGGCGCGATGTTCGGGCCGATGCTTCTCAATCTGATCGGGGTCAAGGACTGGAGCGCGCGCGGTCTGGCCATCGGCACGGCCAGCCACGGCATCGGCACGGCACGCGCATTGCAGGTCAACGACACGGCGGGGGCGTTTTCGGGGCTGGCGATGGGGCTCAACGCCGTGGCGACGGCATTGCTTGTGCCCATCCTCTGGGGGCTTTTGTTCTGACGCCGCGGTGCCGATGGCCCGGCGGCGTCAGATTTTCGCGACCGTCAGTCGCGCGTTCCGGCAAAGCGGGCGGCCCAATCGTCGCGATCCTCGTCGGTGATCTTGGCGAAAAGCACCTCGGGCACCTCGAAGGCATGACCGGGCGCCATCCGGGCAAGTGCTGCGGGCACATCGTCCGGCCAGCCGGTGTCGTCGAGGTTCATCGCGTCCAGCATCCGGGCAGCGGCCTTTGGCACGAAGGGCGCCGCAAGCGCCGCGTAGAGCGGGATCAGGTTGAGCGCGAGGCGCACCTGCGCGGCCGCACGGTCGGGGTCGGTCTTGAACGTGGTCCAGGGCGCTTCGGCCTGCAGATATTCGTTGCCCGCAGCCCAGATCGCGCGCAGCTCGGCGGCTGACTTGCGCACCTCCATGGCATCCATCAGCGCGCCATAGCGGGCCACCCGCTCGGTCAGATCGGCAATCAGGGCGGTTTCGGACGGGCCGTATTCTCCGGGCTCCGGCACCGCTTCGCCAAATTTCGAACGGCAGAATTTCGTGATCCGGCTGACGAAATTTCCCAGGACGTCCGCAAGATCCTTGTTCACCGAGGACTGGAAGTTTTCCCAGGTGAATTCCGCATCCGATGTCTCGGGCGCATGGCTCAGAAGCCACCAGCGCCAGTAGTCGGCGGGCAGCAGCTCCAGCGCCTGGTCCATGAACACCCCGCGCCCGCGCGAGGTCGAGAACTGGCCCCCGTCGTAATTCAGGTAGTTGAAGGATTTGATGTAATCGACCAGCTTCCACGGCTCGCCCGAGCCCATGATCGTGGCCGGAAAGCTGAGCGTGTGGAACGGCACGTTGTCCTTGCCCATGAACTGGGTATAGCGCACGTCGTCGGCACCCTTGTCGGTGCGCCACCAGCGTTCCCAATCATCGCCTTTGCCCGCATCGACCCATTCCTGCGCGCAGGCGATGTATTCGATGGGCGCATCGAACCAGACATAAAACACCTTGCCCTCCATGCCGGGCCAGTCTTCATCGCCGCGCTTGACCGGCACACCCCAGTTCAGATCGCGGGTGATGCCCCGGTCCTGAAGGCCGTCACCGTCATGCAGCCATTTCTTCGCGATCGAGGTGGTCAGAACGGGCCAGTCGGTCTTGGAGTTGATCCACGCGTCCAGCTGGTCTTTCATCATGGACTGCTTGAGGAACAGGTGTTTCGTGGCGCGCATTTCCAGATCGGTCGCGCCTGACACGGTCGAACGCGGGTTGATCAGGTCTTCGGGGTCAAGCTGTTTGGTGCAATTGTCGCACTGGTCGCCGCGCGCGTCCTCAAAGCCGCAGTTGGGGCAGGTGCCCTCGACATAGCGGTCCGGCAGAAAACGGCCATCGGTGCGCGAATAGATCTGGCGCTGTTCGACTTCTTCGATCAGCCCGGCATCGGCGAGACAGGCGGCAAAATGCTGGGTCAGTTTCTGGTTTTGCATGCTCGACGAACGGCCGAAGTGATCGAATGACAGCTCGAACCCCTTGGCGATGTCGGCCTGGACCGCGTGCATTTCGGCGCAATACTCGGCAACCGGCTTGCCTGCTTTGGCGGCTGCCAGCTCGGCCGGGGTGCCGTGTTCATCCGTGGCGCACAGAAACAGAACCTCGTGGCCGCGCATCCGCAGATACCGCGCATAAAGGTCGGCGGGCAGCTGGCTGCCGACCAGGTTTCCGAGGTGTTTGATCCCGTTGATATAGGGAATCGCGGAGGTGATGAGGTGACGGGCCATTGCGGTCTTCCTTTGGATAAGCGTCCCCCATACCCCTATCGGCAATCGGGATCAATCGGCGCCTGTGGAGACGCCTCAGCGATCGTCGAGCGGCGCATCGCGGTCGCGCCGGAACAGGCGCCCGACGATGAACGAGGTGCGTGGCACAAAGACGTAAGGCGTGCGCGGCCGCTCGGCAGGGCGGATGCGCATCCGCGGCAGGCCAATGACGATCAACAGCGCGTGCCCCGCCGCGAGCATGGCAAACAGCGCCTTTGGGCCATAGGCGTCGATCAGCACCGATGCGCCATAGGGCGCCGCGATCGCGCCCATGGCAAACCAGAACATCAGCGCAGCCGACAACTCGACCCGCTCGTCGGAGCTGGCAAAGTCATGGGCATGGGCCGCGGCGACCGAATAGATCGGGAATGTCGTCAGCCCGAACAGCGCCGAGGCCAGCAGGATGCCCGTCACCCCCAGGTGCGCGGTGCTTGTCGTCACGCCACAGCTGGCAATCGCGGCGACCGACAGCCAGATCAGCACCTTGCGGCGGTCGAACTTGTCCGCGATCCAGCCCACCGGGATCTGCGCCACCGCGCCGCCCACCACGAAGGCCCCGAGAAAATAGGCGATCTGCGGCGCGGTCAGCCCGACCTCCTGCCCATAGATCGGCCCGACCATGCGGAAGGACGCGCTCGACAGCGCGGCGACGATGACACC
>JBFFQZ010000200.1:0-5789 GCA_041573235.1 Sulfitobacter sp.
CCGAAACACTACCGGAATATCATGAATCCCAAGGTGAAAAGCTTTGGCATGGCCAAGGAGGGCGATGTCTGGGTGCTGGTGCTTGCCGCGCGCAAGTGCTGATCTGAAGGAATGCAGGCAGTGCCTGCATGTTCCTTTCTATGGGCGTGCGTTGCGGGCCTGAGCCCCTCGCGGCAGATGTTTCGGCGTGAACGGTCGGGGGCGCCGGAGCGCCGGTGTCATACCACCTGACGTCCTGCGATCCACGTGGCGCGGATCGCGCGGTCGTCTCCCATCATCAGCGTGGCAAAAAGCGTCTCCCAGATGTCACCTGACCGGTTGGCCCGCTGGGCAATCGCGGTGGTCGAGGCAAGGTCGAGCACGGTGATGTCCGCGTAATGGCCCGCCGTCAGGTGGCCGATTTCGTGGTCGAGATGCAGTGTCCGGGCCGAGCCCGCCGTGGCGAGCCACATCAGTTCGGCGGCATGGAGCGCCTGCCCGTGGTCCTGGCCCGCCTCATAGGCCGCAGCCATGGTGCGCAGCATCGAAAACGATGATCCGCCGCCGGTATCCGTGGCCAGCCCAAGCGGCACGCGCGCCTGGGCCAATGCGCGCAGGTTCAGCGATCCCGATCCGATGAAGGCATTCGACGTGGGGCAGTGGACCACCGCGCCCTGCACCTCGGCCAGCCGGGCCACCTCGCGCGGGCGCAGGTGGATGGCGTGCCCGTAAAGCCCGCGCGCGCCCAGCAGGCCATGCGCCTCGTAGGTGTCGAGGTAATCGCGGGCTTGCGGGAAGAGGCTCAGCACCCAGTCGATCTCGTCTGTCTGCTCGCTCAGGTGGGTCTGCATCAGGCAGTCGGGATGCTCGGCCCAGAGTGCCCCGAGCGCCGAGAGCTGGTCGGGCGTCGAGGTGGGCGAAAAGCGCGGTGTGATCGCGTAGGTGCCGCGGCCCGTCCCATGCCAGCGCGCGATCAACGCCTTGCTGTCGTCATAGGCGCTTTGGACGGTGTCGCGCAGATCATCGGGGGCGTTGCGGTCCATGCAGGTCTTGCCCGTGACGACGCATTGGCCGCGCGCCTGTGCCTCGGCAAAAAGCGCGTCGGCGCTGTGCGGGTGGATGGTGGCGAAAGAAGCGATCGTGGTCGTGCCATGGGTGGCTGTGAGGTCAAGCGCGCGCGCCGCGATCCCGGCGGCGTAATCGGGATCGTGAAACCGGCTTTCTTCGGGGAAGGTATAGGTGTTGAGCCAGTCGATCAGCCTCTTGCCCCAACTGGCGATCATCGCGGTCTGGGGATAGTGCATGTGCGCGTCGATGAAGCCTGGGCAGATCAGATCGTTTCCGTAGGAGATGACGCGCGCCTGCGGGTGCGCGGCCCTGAGCGTCGCGGCAGTGCCCACGGCGGCGATGCGCCGACCCTCGATAAGCACGGCGCCTGCGGAGTCGATGTGCGCGCAGTCCTCCCAGCGGGATGTCAGTGCGTTGCCTGTGAAGGTCAGGACATGGCCCGTTAGGAGGATCTGATCGGTCATTCGGGTGTTATGAATCCCTTTTTCCGCTCGTGCAATGGGCAGCCTGGATTTGTGGTCGTATCGCGTCGCGCTCAGCATTGTGTCTGCGCAGACGCGCCCCTATGGTCGGCGCGAAAAAGGGGGCTTTTATGACAGATCAGGTGGTCGAGGCGGATCCCGCAGAGGAAGGCTCTGAACAGGAGGCCTATGTGCTGGGCAGGCGCGATGTGGCCGCGATTCTCTATGCGGTGGAGATCGACGACCGCGAGAAGTTGGCCGAGCTGATGGAGCCGCTGCATGCGGCTGACATTGCCGACCTTCTCGAACAGATCAGCGCCTATGACCGTTCACGCCTGATCCGGCTCTATGACCGCGAGTTCGACGGCGAGATCCTGTCTGAACTCGACGAGTCGATCCGAAACGAGGTGATTGCGGTGCTGACGCCGCAGGCCCTCGCGGATGCCGTGCGCGAGCTTGACAGTGATGACGTCGTCGACATCATCGAGGATCTGCAGGACGCACAGCAGGAATCCATCCTTGGGGCGCTCGAAGACAGCGACCGCGCGGCGGTTGAACAGGCGCTTGCCTATCCCGAATATTCCGCCGGGCGCCTGATGCAACGCGAAGTGGTCATGGCGCCGGAACACTGGACCGTCGGTCAGGCGATCGACTATCTGCGCGCCACGCCCGAAGAGGACCTGCCGGACCAGTTCTATCACATCATCATCGTCGATCCGCGTCTGCATCCGGTCGGCAATGTCACGCTGGGCAAGCTCATGCGCTCGAAACGTGTGACGCCGCTGAACGCGCTTCTCGAAGAGACTTTCCAGGTGATCCCCGCCACCCGCGACGAGGGTGACGTGGCCTATGCCTTCAACCAGTATCACCTGATTTCGGCGCCCGTGGTCGATGAGGACGGGCGGCTGATCGGGGTCATCACGATTGATGATGCCATGGCCGTGCTGGACGAAGAACATGAAGAGGACATCATGCGTCTTGCGGGGGTCGGCGAGGGATCGCTGTCGGACCGTGTGATCGAGACCACCAAGCAACGCCTGCCGTGGCTGGCGGTCAACCTGGTGACGGCGATCGCGGCGTCGCTGGTGATCGCGCAGTTCGAAATGGCGCTGGCGCAGATCGTGGCGCTGGCGGTGCTCATGCCCATCGTGGCGTCCATGGGCGGCAACGCGGGCACGCAAAGCCTGACGGTCGCGGTGCGGTCGCTGGCGACAAAGGACCTTACAGGCTCGAACGTGTGGCGGGTTATTCGGCGCGAATGTCTCGTCGGTCTGATCAATGGGACGATCTTCGCGGTTGTCATGGGCGTGGTCGGGTTGCTGTGGTTCGGCTCTCCGGGGCTTGGATACGTGATCGCCGCGGCGATGGTGATCAACATGGTGGTCGCGGGGCTTGCCGGCACCGGGATTCCGATCCTGCTTGAGCGGATCGGCGTGGACCCCGCGCTGGCCTCGGGGGCGTTCGTGACGACGGTGACGGATGTGGTCGGCTTTTTCGCCTTTCTCGGGCTGGCGGCGGCGGTTCTGCTATGACCCCGTCAGAGGCCAAGGCGGCCGCACGCCGCATCGCTTTTGCCCGGCGCAAGCCGCTGTTCGAGGCGGCGACGGCGGCGCAGGCGGGATATCTGAGCGAAGTGCTGGCCGGGTACCGCGGCGTCCCGGTGTCGGGATACATGCCGATCCGCACCGAGATCGATCCACGGCCCGCGATGGCCGAGGCCGCCGCGCACGGGCCTGTCGGTGTACCGGTGATCGTGGCGGAGGCCACGCCATTGCGGTTTGCCCGCTGGACGCCGGGGATGCAGATGGTGAAGGGGGCGTTCGGCGCCGAGATCCCCGCCGCGGCCGAGTATTTCGAGCCGCAGATCGTGATCGTTCCGCTGCTCGCCTTCAGCCGCGCCGGCGGACGGTTGGGATACGGTGGCGGCTATTACGACCGCACGCTGGAGCGGCTGCGCAGTGTGCGGGCCACGCTGGCGATCGGTTTCGCCTTTGCCGGACAGGAGCAGGCGGACGTGCCGCTTGAGCCTACCGACCAGCGACTTGACCTGATCGTGACCGAGGCCG
This sequence comes from Sulfitobacter sp., assembly GCA_041573235.1. Taxonomy (GTDB): domain Bacteria; phylum Pseudomonadota; class Alphaproteobacteria; order Rhodobacterales; family Rhodobacteraceae; genus Sulfitobacter. The sequence goes on from JBFFQZ010000200.1 coordinate 3,575, forward strand.
GGGTGATCGAGGTTGGCTGAGCGCATCGGAAAATTTCAAATTTTCCGGTCCGGAATTTTTTGAAAATTCCGTCACCGAAATCGGAGGTCGGGCACATCACCAGATGAGTTCGGACTTGTGAAGCGGGGCGCAGGCGCGTAGCGATTGCAGCATGAAGATACTTTTTCTGGGCGATGTGATGGGCCGCGCGGGGCGTCGGGCGATCACCGAAAATCTTGGCCGCCTGCGCGCCGAATGGAAACTTGATTTCATCGTGGTCAATGGTGAAAACGCGACCTCCGGCATGGGCCTGTCCGGGGCGCACGCAAAGGCGCTTCTGGACGCGGGGGCCGATTGTCTGACCCTTGGCGACCATGCCTTCGACCAAAAGGACATGCTGAGCTTCATCGAGAGCGAGCCGCGCGTCATCCGGCCGTTGAATTTCTCGAAGAATGCGCCGGGCAAGGGCGCGCGTCTGTTCAAGACGCAGACCGGCAAGAAGGTTCTCGTGTGTCAGGCGCTGGGCCAGGTTTTCATGAAACGGCCCTACGATGATCCATTTTCGGCGCTGGACGCCGTGTTCAAGACGCATCCGCTGGGCGGACTGGCCAACGCGATCATCGTCGACATCCACTGCGAAGCCACCTCTGAAAAGATGGCCACGGGTCATTGGTGCGACGGACGGGCGTCCCTGGTGGTGGGCACCCATACCCATGTGCCAACATCCGACGCGATGATCCTGCCCGGTGGGACGGCATACCTCAGCGATGCGGGCATGTGCGGCGACTATCACTCCGTGATCGGCATGGAAAAGACCGAACCCATGCGGCGCTTCATCACCGGTATGCCGAAGGAGCGTTTCACTCCCGCAAACGGCGATGCGGCGCTGTCAGGCGTCTATATCGAAACAGATGACCGCACCGGGCGCGCCACGCGGATCGTGCCGGTGCGTCAGGGCGGGCAGTTGCAGCAGAGCGCCCCTTGAGCGGAGTGACCGCGCAAGGTCTCAGCCGTCGCGACGTGCTGATGTTTGGCAGCGTTCTGGTGCTGATGGGCGCAGGTTGGGGTTTTACCCAGCCGCTGATCAAGATCGCGGTCAGCACGGGCTATGGTCATTTTGGGCTCGTGTTCTGGCAGCAGGTGATTGGGGCGGCGCTGATGACAGTGGTGTGTGCGCTCCGGCGCGTTGGCCTGCCGCGCGACGGGGCGAGCCTGCGGGCCTATCTCGCGATCGCGCTGATCGGCACAGTGTTGCCCAACACGTTCTCCTATCAGGTGGCGGTTCATCTGCCTGCGGGCATCATGTCGCTGTTGCTCAGTGTGATTCCGATGTTCGCCTTCGTGATCGCGTTGGGGCTTGGCGCCGAACGCTTTGCCCGGCGGCGGTTTGCCGGTCTTGTCCTGGGGCTGATCGGTGTGCTGATCATCGTCGCACCAACGGTCGAGCTGGGCCAGGCGGTGCCGGTGGGATGGGCGCTGATGTACCTCATGGTGGTCCTGTTCTATGCGTTCGAAGGCAACTACGTGTCGCACTGGGGAGTCGCGGGACTGGACCCGTTTCAGCTGATGCTGGGGGCGTCGCTGACGGGGCTGGTCATCGTGACGCCCCTGATGCTGGCCACGGGGCAGGGCATCGCGCCGCACTGGCCCCTGCCGGGGCCGCAGGCGGCACTGGCGGGTGCGTCCGTGGTGCATGTGCTGGTCTATGCGAGCTATGTCTGGCTGGTCGGTCGCGCAGGCGCTGTCTTTGCGGCACAGGTCAGCTATATGGTCACCGGCTTTGGCCTGTTTTGGGCCTGGCTTCTACTGAGGGAAACCTTCGGCGCAGGCGTCTGGATCGCACTGGCGGCCATGTTCGCGGGCATGTATCTGGTGCAACCGAAGCCGAAAGCAATGCTTGCTCCGTTTCGGACGATGGGCGAAAGTTGAATAAGAGCGCCTAGGGTAGGACCGTCACCATGTATCTCCTCGATCTGTCGCAGTCCGCGCAGGCCATCCTGACCCTGACCGTCGTGGCCGTCATGTTCGCGCTTTTCGTGCGCGAAACGCTGCCCACCGAGGTCGTGGCCCTGACCGGTGCGGCGCTGATGCTGGGGCTGGGCCTGCTGCCTTACGAGGACGCGCGCGCGGTGCTGTCGAACTCGGCGCCCTGGACCATCGCGGCGATGTTCATCGTGATGGGGGCGCTGGTGCGCACGGGGGCGCTGGATGTCCTGACACGGCTCGCGGAACGGCA
>JBFFQZ010000201.1:0-5768 GCA_041573235.1 Sulfitobacter sp.
AGGGCGGACAATGGGACGTGCCGCAATTGCGGGATCTGCTGGAGGCGGTATTGCCCGAGAAGACTACCGTGGACGGGTTCGATCTGTCGTTGCGGGCCGGGAACCTGGGGCAACGGGACATGGTTCTGAATGCCCGCCGGATCGAAGGCGGACCGGAGGGGCAGGATCAGATCCTGCTGGCGCTTGAGGATGTGACGGATCGCAAACGGGCCGAGGCCTCCATTCACGACCGCGAAGCGCGTCTGAGCGCCATCCTGAATGCGGTTCCCGAGGCGATCTTGACCATCGATCAAAAAGGTATAATCGGAAATTTCAGCCCCGGGGCGGAGAGCCTTTTCGGGTATCGCGCAGAAGAGATGATTGGCAAGAACGTCAAGATGCTGATGCCGGAACCCGAACACAACAAGCACGATGGCTATCTGAGGCATTATGTCGAAACCGGCGAAAAGAAAATCATCGGAAACGGGCGCGAGATGGACGCCCTGCGCAAGGACGGCACGCGCATGCCGATCCGCCTGACTGTCTCCGAACTGGATCTGGACGGGGTACCTCATTATCTAGGCATCATGCACGACCTGACGACGGAAAAGAGACGGCAGGCCGAATTGCAGCGCGCCCAGAAGATGGAGGCCGTCGGTCAATTGACCGGGGGGCTTGCGCATGACTTCAACAATCTGCTGACCGTCATCATCGGCAACCTCGAACTGCTCGAAATGCGGTCTGATGACCCCAAGCTTCTGAACCTCGTGCGCCAGGCGCTCGAAGCGTCAAACCTGGGCGCGGCGCTGACCGGCCATCTTCTGGCCTTCTCGAAAAGCCAGCCCTTGGCGCCTGAACGCGTGGCACTCAACAAGCTGGTCAAGATCATGCTGCCCATCCTGGAACGCACCATAGGCGAGCAAATCAAGATCGAAACCCGGCTTGCAGACGATCTTGTAGCGACGATGGCGGATCAGGGTCAGATCGAAAGCGCCATTCTCAACCTTGCGATCAACGCGCGTGATGCGATGCCCGATGGCGGAACGATGTCGATCGAGACGCGCAATGTCACGCTCGACGCGGATTACGCCGCATCGGTGGTGGATGTGAAGCCGGGCGATTACATCTGCCTGTCCGTCACCGACACCGGCGTCGGCATCGCCGCCGACATCAAGCAGCGCGTGTTCGAGCCGTTCTTCACCACCAAGGGGCCAGGCGGCGGATCGGGCCTGGGGCTCAGCATGGTCTATGGCTTTGCCAAGCAATCGGGTGGACATATCGAGTTATACAGCGAGGTCGGGCAGGGCACGACCGTCAACCTATTCCTTCCCGCCAGGGCGGACGCGGTCGCGAAAAAGCCGGGAGCGGACCTGGAAAAAATCTCGGAGGTTGGAAACGAGACCATCCTTGTTGTCGAAGACGACGCGAATGTCCGGCGCCTGACCGTCACCCGGCTCGAGGAATTGAAGTACAATGTCATTGCTGCGTCGAACGGCTCCGAAGCCATGAAGATCTTCAAGAATCGCAAGGATATCGACCTGGTCCTGTCCGACGTTGTCATGCCAGGCGGCATGAGCGGCTTTGACGTCGCCAAGGAGGCGCGGGCCTTGCGCCCGGACGTCAGGATCCTGCTGTCGACCGGCTATGCCAAGGGGATAGAGGCACACAGAGAGAAGATGGGCGAGCCCGCCTTCACCGTGCTCAGAAAGCCCTATGGGTTGCAGGAGCTTGCAAAAGCCCTCCGGGAGCTTCTGGATCGCAAGGACGATTCATCATCCGGCGCAAATCCACCCTCGGACTAGCGGCAGGGCACCTGAACCCGGCAAAGCAATCGCCCTGCGCGATCTGCTTTGCTGCGGCGTCCGTAAGCGACATGATCAATTGAGCCACATCAATTCGGATCCGACCGGGGGCGGGCATTCTGTTTCCCAGTGATCAAGGGAGGGTGTGAACGTGAATGAAATCGAAACCGAGACGTCACAGGACGAGCCGGTGCTTGCGGTGCCGGTCGATACCGTATGCTTTATCATCCAGAAGGCGCATGATCTGCAGGGCAAGACGGCAAGTTCGCTGTCTGAGGACGATACTGGGGAGACCGATGATCTTGCGGCGGAAATCCTTGAGGACCGCGCGACGGACCCCGTCGAGCTTGAATTGCGCAGCGTGATCGACGATCTGCCCGATGACGCGCAGATCGACCTTGTCGCATTGATGTGGCTGGGGCGGGACGAAGATGAATGGGCGTCCCTGCGCGCGTTGGCCGAGCAGGAGCACAATGATGCCACAGCACTCTATCTCATCGGCACGCCACTGCTTGCCGATTATCTTGAGGCCGGGCTGAGCGCGCTGGGCGAGGATTGTCGTGCCTGGAGAGCGGAGAATTTGTGAGCCGATTGATCCGTGTCAATGCGATAATTTGATTCTTGCTTTAGTTCTATAGACCTCGGTACGAGGAGCCGAACCGGAGACGGAACGCCAGCGAAGCATCTCAGGATGTGGAACAGCGGGACTAAGGACCGGGGAAGCTGGGAATCATATCGAGCGGGGCTGCCGCAGAGCGATCTGAGCGCCTCAGGGGAGACCTTGTTGGTGGAAGAAGCTCGCGGTGGCCTTTGAATATTGGCTGAGAAGTCATTTAAACACGATCTGACGGTGATCCTTTGGGTCACCGCCAATTTCGTTGAGGGCAGGGTCCGTTTCCGGCTCCGGTCTGCGCAACGCAAACACTCCCGGCACTGCGTCCGGGAGTGTTTCGTTTCATTGGCAGGGCGCCTCGGGTGGCGGCCCGGTCGGTCAGTGCGCTTTTTCGCGGCGCACGTCGATTGCCGCCCACATCCCCATTGCCGCGATCACGATACCACAGGCGATGGCGTTCCACATTGCCACCTGAATGTTCGTGAAGCCAAGGGCCCAGGGCGACGCGATGATCCAGATGCCCAAGGCCACTTCGAGCCATTCTTCCCACTCGCGAAAGAAGAAAAGCGCGGCAACCGCCAGAACGACAGCCGCCGCTCCGGAAAGTACGAAATTCAGCAGCGGCAGGTCCGCCGTGCCACCAACCGGGGGCGTGATCTGCAGGACGAACGGAGATATGATCAGCCAGACGCCGACGATAAGGCTGATCCAGTCCTGAAAGTGTTTCTCTTGCATTGCGATCCCTTTCTTTGATGTTTCGATCAAGTCGAAGTCTACCCGACCGTCGCCTTTTTTCATTGACCGCAGTCAACACCACAGGGGCGCGCGAGGTGGTGAATGGGCGTTTGATCCTCGTCAATATTGTTGTCCCGTCTGCGGCGGATACTCGACCCGGAAGAGCCATGCAGGGGCGCCATGCGATGTCATGCAGATACCGCGCAGGTCTCCCTGTCAGGTCGTGGGGCATCGCGCCTTGGACGGGCGCCCCAGTTGTCAGCCGGGGCTGCAATGACGGAATTGTTGAGGCAAGGGGGCAAGCCCTCGAAGAGGAGTGCACGAACCATGAATGATGCGACCAAATCGGCGGTGCCCGATGGCCCGGAAAATACCAGGATCGCGGGGCGGCTCCGGCAATATGCCGACCTTCTCGAGGCACAGGATGAGGACGGATTTCGGGTGCGGGCCTACCGGACCGCCGCAGATGAGATCGACGGCATGGCGACGCCACTTCAGAAGATCTTTGCCGAAGAGGGTGTCGAGGGGCTGATCCGCCTGCGCGGCATCGGGCGCGGCATTGCGGCCGCGATCTCCGAAATGCTGGTGACAGGCCGCTGGAGCAGGCTGGACCGTCTGACGGGTGAGAGCACGCCGGAGGAGCTGTTCACCACGATCCCCGGCGTCGGGCCGACCTTGGCGCAGCGGCTGGTGGACGCGCTGGATGTCGACACGCTGGAGGATCGGGAAACCGCGCTCAGGCTCGGCCACGTCAAGGTGCCGGGGTTTGGCGCACGCAGGCGCGAGGCCGTTCTGGCGGCGCTGGGCGCACGGCTTGCGCGGATCCGGCACAGGCTGCCCCGCGCTCAGGTCCAGCCGGAGCCGCCCGTCTCGTTGCTGCTTGACGCCGATGCGCTCTACCGCGCAAAGGCCGATGCAGATGAGTTGCCCCGGATCGCGCCCCACCGCTTCAACCCGACCAAAGAGGCATGGTTGCCGATCATGCACGCGAAACGCGACGCGTGGCATTTGACGGTGCTCTACTCGAACACCGCCCGCGCGCACGAACTTGACCGGATACGCGATTGGGTCGTGATCTATTTTCACACCGACGACGGCCCCGAGGGGCGCCGGACGATCGTGACCGAGCGGCGGGGGCCTCTGGCGGGGCACCGGGTGGTGCGCGGTCGCGAAGACGATTGCATTGCCCACTACAAAAAACTTCCGGCCGCCAAACCGGCGGCCGGAAACGATTAGGCGACACGGGGGCATACCCCGCGCTCAGCGGATCACTGAATCGCCAGCTGATCCACCACGTTCGTCACGCCGGGGGCAGCCCATGCCGCGCGTTCCGCACTTCTGCGTTCGCCCAGGTAGCGGACCTTGCCTTTCAGGGTCACGGTCCCGTCCAGGACTTCGACACGAATCCCCGATGCATCAAGTTCAGCATCGCGCAGAAGCGCCTTCTTGATCCTCTCGGTGACTTCCGTCGCCTTTACCGCGGGCTTCACTTTGATGTGGTTGTTTACACCGGTGACGCCGGTCAGACGCCGGACGGCCTGTTCGGCGGCGACCGATTTATAGTGCCAGTCCACCTCTCCTTCGAGCGTGACCCAGCCTTTCTTGACGATCGCCTTGATCTTGTCTTCGGGAACCGAACTGTTCCACCTGAATGTATTCAGGATCCGTTTGGCGATTTCGTCGTCTGCAGTGATGTGCGATCCCACGGGGCGGACCTCGATCTCGTCCGCGATGGCGCGCACGCCTCTGACACTTTCGACGACCTTGATCGCTGTCACCTTCTCATTGTAGACCCGAACGTGCCCGGTGAGGGTGGCGACCCCGTCCTCGACAGCGACGCCGATGTCGGCCGCGTCGATTCTGGGTTCGAAATCCAATTCGTCGATGATTTCCTGTCTCAGCTGCTTGTCATCCATTGTGTCCTCCTGATCCTGGATTGATGGACCGAGTTTAATGCGGCGCCCGCCCCCCGCATTGATGGCGCGCAACAACCGGAAAACGAGCGAGGGAAATTCGCGATATTGTGCTGGTGCCGGGCGCACGCGTGCAAATGGGGTGCCGATGCCGCCGCCCAAGCTGCCGCTTATCGGCAGCGCAGGCGATAGCGGATGCGACCGGAGCGCACATGGCCTTCCGGCCGCATCAGTTTGCATCTTGGCGTTATTGTCATCCGGCAGTGCCCGCCCGGGCAGTCGGCATTGCCCCTTTGGGGGGCGGCCGTCGGCCTTGGGCTGTTCGGAAAAATGCCCGGCGACAGATCATCTGGGGACGCATGTCGCCGAGCCGAGGAGGATGCCGCTGCCGACGGCATCTCATGGGTCGGCCGGGTGGTATCAGGCCGCCTTCACCTCGATCTTGCGTTCTTTTTGCTTGGCTTCAGGCGTTTTGGGCATCTTCACGGTCAGCACGCCGTTGGAAAAACTGGCCGAGATCGCATCCGCGTCGACGCCTGCGGGCAGGGTCAGGCAGCGGTGAAAGCTTCCGTAGCGGCGTTCGCTGAGCAGGTAGTCGTCCTTCTTTTCCTTCTTCTCCTCCGATTTCTCGCCCTTGATCGTGATCATGCCATCGGTCAGCTTGATATCGACGTCTTCGGGCTTCATGCCGGGCAGTTCCGCGGTGACCTGATATTCGCCATCGCA
>JBFFQZ010000202.1:0-5743 GCA_041573235.1 Sulfitobacter sp.
CCAACAGATACGCGATCGAACACTTCTTCGATGTGTTCATTGTGAAGACCTATGCAGCCGTTCGAGGACCGCCGCCCGATCTTGCGCGTATCGTGGGTGCCGTGGATACGGTAGTACTGCCAAGACAAGTAGAGCGCGCGCGTCCCGAGGGGGTTGGCCGGGTCTCCGCCCGGGATTGTTGCGGGCCACTCAGGATTGCGCTCGCGCATGGACGGTGTTGGTGCCCAACTTGGGTTTTCTCGCTTTTCCACAACTTCTGTGTACCCAAGCCTTGTCAATTCCTCGGACAAGGGAACAGATGTTGGGTAGAGACGCATTTCCCCATCGGTCGTCCAATGCTGAAGAACTTTTGAACTGGTGTCCGAGATGATCAAGCCGACGCCGAGCGTGTCGAAATGGTCTTGCCAGTTGTGCGTCCGGAAGGACGACACATTGCGCCGCACCGGGTCGACTGTCTGAGCCCGGACAAGAGAAGGCGAGAAAAGCATCGTAGCCCCGATGGCACGCGCGAAGTCGCGCCGGGTGAAGAAAGATCGGTTTCCTGTCTGCATGGGTCTACCTCGTTTCCATCTCCAACGGGTGTCTGTCTAACCAGATTCAAGCATGAAAGGAACGCAGCGCAGCCCAGAGTTTTGTAAGGATATGTAACAACGCGCCGGTCAGGCGACAGTGTCACACCTGTTTGGTCGGCGTTGAAAACCCGCTGCCCAATTTCGTTTCCGCCTGCTCGGCTGTCGGCACAGTCGCTGCCCGGAGCAACGTCATCGGCAAGATGACGCGGGCGCAAAGCCCGCCCTCGTCGCGGTTGGACAGCGTGATGGTGCCGCCGTGTTCGAGAATGATGCTGCGCGCAATCGAGAGACCCAGCCCATGTCCGCCCGTCTCACGAGAGCGCGATTGTTCCAGGCGGAGAAACGGCTGGAATACATCGCGCAAACGGTCGTCGGGGATCCCGGGCCCGTCGTCCTCGACCACGATCTCGACACTTTCGTCTGACACCCGCCAAGAGAGGGTCGGGTTGCGCCCGTACCTCTGCGCGTTGTCGATGAGATTGCGCAAGGCCCGGCGCAAGGCCTTGGGCTTGATCTGTACCTTCGCTTCCGCCCCCGGTTTCAGATCCAGCACACCCTGAGTCCGGTGTTTCAGGTCGGTCAGATACTCGGTGATCTCGATCTGCTGCAGGTTCTCGTCCCGTCCTACGCCACGGGCATAGGCGAGCGTGGCTTCCACCATGTCCTGCATCTCGTCGAGCGAAGCCGCAATGCCGGCTCTGGTCTCCGGATCCTCAACCATTTCGGCATGAACCCGCAGGGCGGTAAGCGGTGATCTTAGATCGTGGGCCAGCGCAGCGAGCATCTGCGTCCGATCCGAGACGAAACGGGCCAACCGGGCTTGCATGTCATTGAAGGCTGTCGTCAGGTTCCGCACCTCGGTCGGCCCGACCGGCGTAAGTGGTCCTTGCCCGCCACCGCGCCCGAACTCCTCCGCGGCAGCGGCGAGTTCGTTCAGGGGGCGCGTCAGGCGCGTCAGCAGGAACCAGAATATCGCCAGTAGCAACACCCCTGCCGTCAGCACGAAAGAAAGCGTGGACGCCCAGGACCATTGGATCGGCGGTCGCTCGAACCGGGTGGCAACATTCAACCATTGCCCCCCGGCGATGGCGATCGAGACCTCCATCTCGATGGCCGCCAGCGTGCCTCGCATCATTTCGGCGTGCATCTCGGCCATTTCCGCTGAGAGGTTAGGCAGCGGCAAGAGACCGTGTTCGATTTCATGCACCTCGACCCGGATGTCACGGCTGTATTGATCGTTCAGGAGCGCTCGGATTCGGGCTTCCACCGCGCCACCAATGTTGTGATCGGTATGTACGACTGCTGGTTGTTCATCGAGATCGAACCGCACGAGCGGCGAATTTGCGGCCACAATAATTTGCTGTTGCAGATCGCCCGGCGCTTCTTCGATAAGACGGGCAACATTTGCCGCGCGCCCGGCGGCTTCACTGCCGATAGCAGTTTGAACGGCAAGAGAACGTTCATCGACGAAAAGCCAAAGACCGACGACCTGCGCCACGAACAGGACTGCCACGACCAAAATAGCGATCTGCGAGCGGAATCCCATGCGCATCAGGTTTGGACCTCCACGTCACTGTTCAGACAATAGCCGCCGTTGCGCACCGTCGAAATGATCCGAGGTCGAAGCACATCGGCTTCAATCTTACGGCGCAGCCGCGACACCTGATTATCGATCGTCCGGTCGAACGGTCCCGCGATGCGCCCGGCGCTCAGCTCTAAAAGCCCATCACGGCTCATCACTGTTCGTGGATGTTTCAAGAAGACCGTCAGCAGTTTTGCTTCCGCTGTTGTCAACATATTAACCTGACCATCAGGGCGAATGACGTAACTGGCGTCATGATCGAATATGACCCCGGAAAACCTGACCCGCCTTCCCGCAAATGTACCGCCATGCGGTGCGCCTATCATTCCCGCGCGTCGGAGGATTGCGTTGATCCGTGCGAGCAACTCGCCTGGATTGAACGGCTTGGCTAGATAGTCATCCGCACCCGTGTCGAGGCCTTGAATGCGGTCGTCATCGTCGCCGAGCGCCGTCAACATGAGGATCGGTATATTCTGATGCTCGCGGCGCAACCTGGCGCAGGCTGCAAGCCCATCCTCGCCCGGCATCATGATGTCGAGCACGATCAGATCGAATGTGCCCTCCTGTAACTGCGCGTCCATATCGGCCGCGCTTTTTGCCTCTGTCGCCCGCATTCCGTTTTTCTCGAGGTAACGTGTCACGGAATGCCGGATCTCGGCGTGATCATCGACGACAAGAATACGCGGTGAGCCTGCCATAATCAGTCAACGTCCATCAAGGTGGCCTGCCGCATCGCAATGCTGTCGCTTTTACCATCGGGTTGCGTCCAGGCGAAGAAAATGTCGCGGCCAAGCCGAGCCATCTTCGGGAAGTTCATTGATGCACCGCCCGTGTTGGTGGCCAAGACCTCTTGCGCCATACAGCCTGTTTCGCGGCTGACATGGCATACCATGAGCGCCTCGTAGCCGTTGGTCCACTCGACCCAGGACACCACAGCCGTCCCGTCTTCGAGCATCTCTACATCCACTCTGCCGACGGGATTTCCCAGATCGATCCGGGCAGGTTCGGCAAAGCTGCGGCCGACATTGTCAGAGAAGGCCACATGGACCGCGGGGATGTCATCTGCACCGGTGAACCAGGCAACGGCCACACGATCTTCGTGCGTCGAGATTGCTGGTCCATTGACGGGGCATCCTGCCAACTCCCACCCATCGTCGTGAATTCTGACCGGGGTCTGCCATCCGTCCTTCGTAAGCCGAGCAACGGCAATATCTCGGATCTCACTCTCGGTTCGATCGCGGTAGGCGGCAAGGATTTCGCCTTCACGTGTCGCAGCCAGGCTCGTCTGGCAGCAGGAGCAGGTTTGCAGATCTATTGCGACATCGCGACCAAGCCGCCCGTCGCTGCTCAGGGTCGTGGCGCGTAACTGCATCGCGTCAGGCAATGCTGTTGCCGTGCCTTTGTCGCGTCCATAGGCCCGACCGTCGAGCCAAATAAGGGCCATACTGTCCGAGCTTATGGGGAGCAATGATACAAACCCATGCTGTGACAGAGACCGATCTTCGTGCGGGATCAGTGGTTCATTCCAAGTTACTCCGCGATCATGAGACAACGCGATTTCAATGCGGTAATCAAAGCCGGATGGTCCGATTTTGCGCAGCCAGTGAACGGCGATCGTGTTGTCGGGATAGACTGCAATGCTTGGAAAATCTGCCCAATTTACAAACAGGTCGGCACCCTGATGGACCACGCTCGGTTCGGTCCAGTTGTGATTTGAACCAACGGCCATCATCACTTTCGTTTGGCCTTGCTCGTGTTCCATCCAGCTCAAATAGAGCGCACCGTCGTGGCTTGTCAGAGATGGTTCGTGCGCACCGGGTGTGGTTACTGCCGTAACTTCTTCGATCCGTTCAAAGAGGCGCGCTTTGGTTTGTGCGGTTGCTGAGCCCGCGCCCGCAGTGACAAGCGCCAGGAATAGGGCTCCGATAATGTTGCCACATCGTCCAGAATTCGGGGAACTGCGGAAATAGTCACGCATTTTCTTCGGTATCATCGTTTCACAAGTCATAAGACGCAGAATAGATATATTTTTCGGGAAAGACCCGCATTTCCTTTGTCGCAAAATGTATCAATGATCCAGGTGGGCCTTGACCTTCCAGTTGCTGGAAGTTCCATATGACGCAGCATGACAGGCGCACATCCAGAAACACCGGGGCAACATCCCTTCAGACCGGCGGTTAGGGCCATGGCTGCGCCCGCGTGGGTCGGTTTGCCGTTTTTTGCGCTGACAACGCCTGCCCATCTTCTTCTGGAAAAGGCCGGTTATATTGCCTTGGCGGCGGTCACTCTGGCCCTGGTCGGCGGTGCCTATATCGGGTTTGGTGCTACCGATGGCCGACGATCGGTGTTGTGGGTCGAATTCGGGGTCGCCCATTTCTTTGCGGCGGTGGCTGTGTCGGGGCTTCTCTGGCGTTGGTTGACCTTGCCTTTGGGCCTCGCGTTCCATGCGCTCTGCGATCTGGGGCATCACAATGCAGACCGCCTCACGCGCATCCCGCAATGGTACATCCCGTTTTGCGTTGTCTTCTACCTGATGGCGGCAGCCTTTCCTGCGCTGCTCTACATGGTGTAGGCCATGGCGCGTCTCCTCCTTTTCGTCCTTCTGGGGCTCTTGCTTGTCGTCCTGGCGCGTATTGATGTCGATCTGCCAGAGCGCGAGGATCTGCGCCGCTGGATAGATGCCGCCGGTATTCTTGGCCCGGTTCTGGTCGTGGGGCTGATGACGCTGGCGATCGTGGCCAGCCCGCTGCCTTCTGCGCCGATCGCCCTGGCCGCCGGGGCTGCCTACGGCCACACCTTCGGAACATTGCTCGTCGTGCTCGGCGCAGAGATCGGCGCGCTTGCCGCGTTCCTGCTCGCGCGCGGGCTGGGACGTCCTTTCGTCGAACGCCATGTCGGAGAGAAGGTCGGACGCGGGCTTCTCGGATCGCAGAATACGCTGACTTTTCTGGTATTCGGAAGCCGGCTTCTGCCGTTCCTGTCCTTCGACATGGTCAGCTATGCGGCGGGGCTGAGCGCCTTGCACCTCTGGCGGTTTGCCCTGGCGACACTCGCCGGGATCATTCCGGCAAGTTTCTTGCTCGCCCATCTCGGCAGCGAGGCCATGAACGGGGACGCGAAAACCGCCACCTGGACGGCATTGGTTATCGGCGCGTTCACCACCCTGTCCGTCCTTTTTGCCGTCTGGCGTGAACGCCGCATTCCAGAAAAGGAAAGCTGACATGGCCCCTCATTCTTGCAGGACACATCCGGTCGCCGGGTAAGGCTCTGGTAATCTCCGCCTGGCTACTTCGTGATCGAACTGGACGTGGGGCTCTGGACTGGCGTGATCGCGGTGCTGTCGGATGAATTTCACACGCTTTCGGCGGTCGGCGGTGTGCTCGTTGCCACCATCGCGCAACGGATTGCGCGCCGTCCGGCGGACATGGCGCGCAGTTTCGGATGGTATCGCGCCGAGGTCATCGGTGCGCTGATGAATGGCTGATTTCTTCACGGTATGGCGCTTTTGGTGATCTGGATGGGGGCCATGCGGCTCGGAAATCTGATCCATCTGCCCACGGGACCGATGCTCTGGCTGGCCTTCGGCGGC
>JBFFQZ010000203.1:0-5718 GCA_041573235.1 Sulfitobacter sp.
AGCATGTTCTGGATAAAGAGCCGGTAGGCGCGCGGGTTCGGCTCGAACGGGATGACCCGTTTCGCCGCCATGAACATCGCGGCGAAAAGCGAATGGTTTCCGACGTTGGCCCCGATATCGACAAAGGTGCCACCCTCGGGAAAATGCTTGGCCAGCTGCTGTAGCTCGTGCATCTCGTAAAAGGAGCCTTTGCGCTGTTTGCGCTGGATCGGGTCTTTTTCCATGTTGGTACAGAAGTGGACCTGCTGCCCCCCGATCTGTGCCGTTGTAACCGTGACGGGATAGCTTTCGATGGTGCGACCGAGGCGCAGACGCTTGAGGAAGCGCTGTATTTCCTGGTTCATATGCTCTGTACCTTGCTCGACGGGCGCCTTCTTTTGGAGGCTTTCAGCGTTTTATAGCACAAAGGCCTGTTTTGAGGTGAGCATGAATTTCAATCGTTGAGCTTGCGCAGACGGGCTGTGACCGAAAGGCCATGCGCCTCGAGGCTCTCGGAGGCGGCAAGACGCTCGGCGGCAGGGCCGATCGCGCGCAGGGCCTGCGGTGTCATATGCGCCAGCGTGGTGCGTTTCATGAAATCGAGCACGGACAACCCCGAGGAAAAACGCGCGGAGCGGGCGGTGGGCAGCACATGGTTCGGCCCGCCGACATAATCGCCGATGGCTTCGGGCGTCCATTGCCCCAGAAAGATCGCCCCCGCGTGGGTGATCCGCGCGCTCAGCGCATGCGGATCCGCGACGCATAATTCAAGGTGCTCAGGCGCGATCCGGTCGGTCAGTGCCGCGGCAGTGGCAAGGTCGGGCACCGTGATGATCGCACCGAAGTCGCGCCAGCTGGGCCCCGCGATATGCGCCCGCTTGAGGGTTTCAAGGCGGCGGTCCACGGCGGCGGCCACGGCCTTGCCAAGGGCCGCGTCGGTGGTGATCAGGATGGACTGCGCGCTTTCGTCATGTTCGGCCTGTGACAGCAGGTCCAGCGCGATGAACTCGGGGTCGTTGTCGGCGTCGGCCACCACGAGGATCTCTGATGGACCTGCGATCATGTCGATGCCGACCTTGCCAAAGACCCGCCGCTTGGCCGCTGCGACAAAGGCGTTGCCGGGGCCCGTGATCTTGTCCACCGGGGAAATCGTTTCGGTGCCATAGGCCAGTGCCGCGATGGCCTGCGCGCCGCCGATGCGGTAAATTTCGTCCACCCCCGACAGATGTGCGGCCAGCAGCACCAGTGGATTGAGAACACCATCGGGCGTGGGCACTACCATGGCCAGCCGCCCGACCCCCGCGACCTTGGCCGGAATTGCGTTCATCAGCACCGAACTGGGGTAGCTGGCCAGCCCCCCCGGCACATAGAGCCCGGCCGCCGAGACCGCGCTCCACCGCCAGCCCAGCGTGGCGCCGGTGTCATCGGTCCACTGTTCGTCCTGCGGCAACTGGCGCGCGTGATAGGCGCGGATACGCGCGGCGGCCAGCTCAAGCGCTGTCGCGTCCTCCGCCGGGACCGCCTCGACCGCGCGCGCGATTTCGTCCGCCGTGACACGCAGGGTGTCTGAGGTCAGCGCGATGCGGTCGAATTTATGCGTCAGTTCGATGACTGCACTGTCGCCGCGGGCGCGGACATCGGCAATGATGTCGGCCACGGTCTGGTCCACATCGGGGCTGTCTTCACGCTTGGCATTCAGGAGCGTGGCAAAAGCGGTCTCAAACTCTGGGGACGTCGCGTCGAGGAATTGGGGCATGGGTGGCTCCTGTGCTGTGCCGATGGGGTAGCGGGGAATGTCGCCGGGCTCAAGAGGGGTGCGGCAGGATGCGCGGGCGGATGAAAGCGGCGCGCCGGAAAAAATCTTTGGGCATAGAATGCGCGGCTTGAACTATTGCCCCAGAACCGTCCGGTGCGGGTACCACCAGCGACATGGACGCCAGCACGGCTTCGTTCGACCTTCCCCGCCTTCTGCAGATATTTTTGCCCCTCGTGAAACTTATGCGACGCCTGCTCGTGGTTAGGGCACGTTAACCATGAACCGGGAGGACCCGATATGACCACCAGAACCACTTTCACCTCGATCACACTCATTTGCGCGTTGGCTGCGGGCAGTGCCTTTGCCAAGGGACACGATCAGAGCCAGGGTATCGACGGAGAGCCGGGCGCGAATGCAGGGGCCGAGACCGTTGGCGCGGCGCAGACATTGGGCGAAGCGCTCGGCCAGGGGCAGGAAAACAGCCGTCAGGCCCGTGGCAACTACGCGGATGCGGGCAAGCCAGGGGAGGAGTGATCTCCTCGTGCCCCGGCCTTTCATCGGGCCGGGGCACGCGCCGCTCGAGGCGGCGGCAAAAAGATCCGGGTGGCCGATCCGCAGGGGCGCGGCCTGACCCCGATATTTGCAACCACCGCCGGAACCCCGGTGCGGGCAGAAAAGATGCGCGGTTTGGTTTGCCTCCAGTGTACAGTCGGCACGCATTGTGGGACACTCCGAAAAACAAGCCGGAGGCCCCTCATGTCCAACCCCTGCATCCTCTGCGTTGCCATCACGGGATCTGTCCCGACCAAGGCCGCAAACCCCGCTGTCCCGATCTCCATAGAAGAGCAGATCGAAAGCACGCACGAAGCCTATGAGGCAGGCGCGGCCATCTGCCACGCCCATGTGCGCAACGCGGATGAGACGCCTTCGTCCGACCCCGAGAAATTCGCCCGGCTGCAAGAGGGGCTGAAAAAGCACTGTCCGGGCATGATCATTCAATTCTCGACCGGTGGCCGATCCGGCGCGGGCGAGGAACGCGGTGGCATGCTGTCCCTGCGCCCGGATATGGCAAGCCTCGCGGTCGGCTCCAACAACTTTCCCACCCGCGTCTACGAGAACCCGCCGCAGTTGGTGGATTGGCTGGCCGCCGAGATGGTCAAATACGACGTCAAACCCGAAATCGAGGCATTCGACCTGTCCCACATCCACAAGGCGGCCGAAATGAACCGCGATGGGCGCATCCCCGGCCAGATGTATATCCAATTCGTGATGGGCGTGAAGAATGCCATGCCCGTGGATCGCGAAACGTTCGACTTTTATATCAAGACCGTAAAACGTCTGATGCCGGACGCCGTGTGGTGCGCGGCTGGGATCGGGCCAAACCAGATCGTTCTGAACGATTGGGCCATCTCTGCGGGCGGCCATGCGCGCGCGGGGCTCGAAGACAACGTGCGCCTTGACCGTGAACGGCTGGCGCCTTCGAACGCCGCGCTGATCAAACGCGCCGTGGACCTGTGCGAGAAATACGAGCGCCCCGTCGCCACGCCGACACAGGCGCGTGAAATCCTGGGTCTGCGTCCCGCCTAGGCCCCGAGCATCGCGCGCAGGTCCGCCACCTGCGCGCCGCCCTCCAGCAGCGTGGCCAGAAACGCGCCGCTGAAACGCCAGATCTCTTCGGTATGGACCAGGTGGTGGGTCAGCAGGCCCAGCGGTTCCGACGCGTCAGTAACCCCAAGCCGCCTGTCGCGCAGCAGGGCCACCGTGCTGTGGATCAACGCCTCTGGATCGGCCAGATCCCTGTTCCCACGCCAGAAGATCGGATCGACATGCGTGTTGACGCGGGTCAGCCCCGGCAGGGGATGCGCCGTCTCGCGCGGTTGAAATGTTGACACGGCCCTGAAGCGGGCTTTGACCAGCGCGGGCAGAAACGCGGGGTCCAGACGGTTCCAGGGGGGCACGAACATCGGCAAGAGCCGGGTGCCGAACACCTGTCCAAGCTGCGCGATCCCTGCCTTCAGCTCCGCATCGGCCTCGGGCCGGGGGTGGCCGAACTCGGACTTTTTTGCGCCCGCCGGGGCGTGGTTTTCATGCCGCCAGCCGTGCACCAGCGGGATCAGACTGGCGCGTGCGGCAACTGCGCCCGACAGCGACGGTTGCACCAGATCCGGGATCACGGCGATGTGCACGGGCAGCCCGAGCCCATCGGACAGGTCCGCCAGCCGCTCCAGCGCGGGTGTCGCGGCCACCGCGTCATCATCGCGCCACCAGATCGGCAGGGACTGGCGGCTGCGGCGCCACAGCTTCAGCTCAGCCCGCAGAGGCTGCCAATCCGCGGTCATCGTCCGGCCACCAGATCATGGGTGATGCGCACCGTCTGCGCGGCACCGTCGAAACCGTTCACCGCGGGGCTGCGGGGCGGGGCGGCCAGCAGCGTTTCAATCGTCGCGGCAAGGGTCTCGGGCGTCAGATCGGCACGGGGCAGGGTGGTGATGCCCGCCATCCGCGACAGCGCCATCGCACGCAGGCCCTGTTCGACCTCATTGCCCGCGTCGAACGGCACGAAGACCGCGCGCGTGCCCGCCTGCAAGATATCGAGCGCCGTGTTGTAGCCGCACAACGACACCGAAGCCGCCGCGTGGTACAGCATCTGCCGGAACGCCGGGTGGGCGGGTTCCGCAATGGCATTTGGTGGCAGGTTCAGGTCCGCGATCCGCAGCGATGCCACCTCGGGACGGCCACCGACCAGCAGCCGCCAGCGCCGATCCGGCATGAGCCGGGCCGCGGCGGCGGCGGCTTCGTAGACATGCGCGCCCACATCGCCCCCGCCCGCGCTCACGATGATCTCGTTCTCGCCGCGCCCGTCGGGGTGAACACCGGCAGGCGCAGGCGCGACGAAGCCGGTATAGCGCAGCCGGGACCGCAGGGTGTCGGTAACGGGCCAGCTGATCTCGAGCGGCATCAGCGCGGGGTCGGAATGCACCAGCACCGCGTCATAGTGGCGGCTGACCATCTCGTCTGCAAAGACCGCCTTGCGGGGTTTCGACGGCGGCGCGAGGATGTCGCGGATCGACGCGCAGACCAGCGGCGGCCGAGCCAGCCCCTCCGCCGCCCGCAGAAGCGCCTCGAACTCGTCGCGCAGGATGCGGCGCCCGAAGGGGAAAAGCTCGGTGATCAGCAGATCCGGCGCAAAGCCCCTCAGCGCGGCGACCAGCGCCTGCGCGCGTCGGTCAAGCTCTGCTGGCGTGGCAGGGCCGGTTTCGGTCAGCAGTCGCGCAAAATCCACTCCGTCCGAGCGGACCGGAGGCAGTTGCACCATCTCGATGTCGCCCGCGTTCAGCAGCGGGGCGGGCATGCCGCCTGACACCACGCGCACCGTGTCGCCCGCCGCGGCATAGGCCCGCGCCAGTGTCAGCGCCCGCGCCAGGTGGCCGGTGCCCAGCAGATGCGTCACCACGATCATCACCTTCATGGCGTGCGGGCCTCCAACTTGACGGGGGCGGGCGCCAGCCGCCACGCTGTGCCCTCGATCTCGATCACGAAAAGCCGCCGACGTTTGACCGCGAAAGGCGCGGGGCCGGCAAAGTTCCAGCCGGTCGCGTGCGCCATCAACACCCGCATCACGCCGATGTGGCAGACCGCGACCGCATCGCCATCGAGCGTCGCGGCCCAGGGCAGCAGGCGCGCGCGCATCTGCGCGGGGCTTTCCCCGCCCGGCGGCGCATAGTCCCAGCCCCACGCGTCGATGTCCCGGTGGTCGCAGTCGGGATCGGCCTTCAGGTCCAGCGCCCTGGCCCCCTCCCAATCGCCCCAATGCATCTCGGTCAGCGCGGCGTCAACGCGCGGAGCGCGGCCTGCGACCAACTGCGCGGTTTCGACCGCGCGGCACAGCGGGCTGGACCACAGCGCGGCGGTGTCCCAGGGGGCGGGCAGGTGCAGCGCCGCATGTTCGGCGCGTGCCTCGGCGTCCAGCGGGATGTCGCTGC
>JBFFQZ010000204.1:0-5679 GCA_041573235.1 Sulfitobacter sp.
ATCTCAGGTGAGCTCTGGACGGTTTCGCGCAGGGATTCACGGCGTTTGTCCAGCAGCCTGCGCTGTTCGGCCAGGGTCGCCAACTGGGCGTCCAGTTCCCGCTCTGTGCGGGCCACGGTCGAGGGGCGCGCGGAACGATCGATCTGGGTGCGCGCCAATTGCGTCGCGATGATGCTTCGATCCAGTTCCAGAATGCTTTCATTCAGCTGCGCGATTTCGGTCAGACGGAATTCAAGGCCGCCCTCAAGGGTCAGGTCATTTTCCCGGCGGAAGGATTCCAGCTCGGTTTCGAGTGCGGAAATCTGGTTGTCGATCTCCTGTTCTTGCTGTTGGAAAAAGGCGAGCGTCTGCACGGTCTGTTCCTGCCGCCGCCGGGCCATCAGCGCGCGGGTGCGATCCGCGAATTCATGCGCCACGTCGCGGGCAAGCTGCGGATGCTCCATGTCAGCGGTGATCGTCAGAACCGAAATCGTGCCATCGTCGGCAAACCCTTCGCGCGCCGCTGCCACTCCGGTGATGGAAATAGAGCGCCGCAGCAGGTCGATCTTTTCGCTGGATTTGAGCGCGGTGAGGTTCGCGTAGATGCCGAATTCGTCGATCATGCTTTGCAAGCTGGCGCGCGCCATGAGCTGCTGTTCGATCAGTTGCAGGCGCCGTGCGGACGATCCTTCGACCGTGGAGCGCGCCAGATCATCGTTGATCTTGGGCTGTTCGACCTGGATCA
The DNA here is from genome assembly GCA_041573235.1 of Sulfitobacter sp. Taxonomy (GTDB): domain Bacteria; phylum Pseudomonadota; class Alphaproteobacteria; order Rhodobacterales; family Rhodobacteraceae; genus Sulfitobacter. The sequence goes on from JBFFQZ010000204.1 coordinate 725, forward strand.
CCTCGGAAGAGCGATAGACATGCACATGGCTGAGCGCCCAGAAGAACGAGGCAAGAGACCCCAACGCGATGACTGCCGCAATCACGCCCAGACGTCGCCAGGTCATGTCCAGGAAATCCTGCCATGTAAAGATCGGACCCATTTCGTGCCTCGCTCGACTCTTCTCTCTGTGCAGGTGAGGCCTGTATTTCCTCCTGTCCTGCGCTCATGGCCCCGGTGAAGGGCCTTTCCCGTTTTCACGGGATAACATACGGACAATACTCTTTAATTCAGGCGATTATATGACGCAGCGGGGCGGTGCGCTACGGCTGTAACAGGCGGCGTCAGAACCGTTCGATGCTCGAAGCGCGGGCGCGGTTCAGGATCACACCCAAGAGCGGGACCTGACCGTCAAGCACCCTCTCACATTCCTTGAGGTGCCTGGCCATCGTCTGCGTCCCGTCCGACACCAGCAGCACGCCATCGAGTTGGGGCAGGAAGGCAGAGGTGTCATCATAACCCAGCAGCGGCGGCATGTCGTAGAGCACGATGTCGGGGCGCAGCGCCGCGCGCATTTCGGCCAGGCTGTGGGCGGTTGCGGGATCTTGCAGGATCTCGGCGGCGTCATCCTCGACGGTGGCATTCAGCCCGACGGCCAGCGTGTCACCGGTGCGCTGGATATAGTCGCTGATCGCCATGTCGCCTGCGAGGAAATCGCGCAGGCTGCCGGGTTCGCCCGCCGCCATGTCGAGGGTGCGGGCGACGCCGGGCCTGCGCATGTTGAAATCCATCAGCACGGTACGCGAGGATGGCACCCGCGACAGGCTGGCCGCGAGATGGGCGGCAGTGAACGTATTGCCGCACCCCGACGTGGGCGATGCGACCGCCACATTCACCCAGCCGTGCTGTTTGACCGTCTGGCGCAGGCGGGTCCGGAGCAGGTCGAACGCGCGCGACACATCCGTGGCACGGAAATCTTCCGCCGCCTGACTGCCCGCCATGATGTGCTGGTCCAGACCCGGCGCCTGCTCGTGCAGCAGATGCCACAGATCCCGAGGCTCGGCCTGTGACAAGGTGCTATCCCCACGGAAGGCAGCAGGTACGGTTTTCGGGTCCGAGATCATGTCTATTTCCGCATCGGCAGGGGTCTGTTCGCCCGCCGTGAAGCGGCGAGGCCGCGTGAAACTGGCCTGCGCGGGAACCATCAGGTCACCACGGTTCCGCGGATCAGCGGATGAGGATGTGTAGGTATCCTTCATCGTGTCAGGCTTTCGGGTTTTGAACATGCTCTGAATATAAGACATGTCGGTTTCGATTCAAAGAAGGGCAGGCTGATCTCAGCACCCCGTGCGACGCAACATCACGCCTATCGTCTTGAAAATGATCGCAATGTCCCCCAGGAACGAAAGGTTCATTTCATAGCTCGCATCGACTTCGTTCCGGAAGGAGAACCGGTTTTCGTTGCGCGCCGAAACCTGCCACAGGCCGGTGATGCCGGGGCGCAGTGCAAAATAGCGGGACGGGTTGCCATACATCGGCAGCTGCGCCGGCATCATGGGGCGGGGACCGATCAAGCTCATCTCGCCGGTGATCACATTCCAAAGCTGCGGCAACTCGTCCAGCGATGTCGACCGCAGGACGGCACCGATGCGGGTCACGCGCGGATCATGGCGAAGTTTCTGTTTCTCGTTCCATTCGCGGCGCAGCTCGGGGTCGGAGGCAAGATGGGCCTCCAGTACCGCGTCAGCGTCCCGCGTCATCGTCCGAAGTTTAAGGATCGAAAACTGCTTTCCGTCCCTGCCCAGGCGAATCTGGCGGTAGAACGGCGTGCCGCCTTCGATCCAAAGCGCGATCGCGCAGAGTGCGGCAACGGGCAGAAAGAAAGGCAGGCTCAGCACGATCAGCAGGGTTTCGAAAACGCGCTTGCCCCCACGGCGGTAAACAGACCGCTGCTTCCGGGTCGTTTCGGGTTTGAAATACGCTCCGTCCGAGCCAAAGACAGCATAATGGACGTTTGTGTCGGCACTTGTCGCGGCTACGCGCGCCAGCCCAAATCCTGGCCGGTCATTGTCAAATTTCTTCATTGTTGCACCTCCCCCCGGGGGTTTGTCACTCACTAAAAACCTATTTACTTCCAAAGTGCTCCGCTCAACCCTGTTGTGCGCGTGGCGCCGATCTTGCCTGTTTGGCAGAACAGATTTGATCGGTTCGGTGTCATTTCTTTTATTCCAAAGGCTGCGGGCGGTCCCCGAAGGTGGTCTGTCGGTGGGGCATCCGCTTTCGTGCCGAGTCGGCCGCGAACGTCTTTGCCTTTTCCGTGCCTCTTAGCTAACAGATTTTTGACACATTTAGAGCGAAATGTTTGAAACAGACTGTTTCGCTGGAGCAATCCGCAAGTTTTTCAGGGGTCTACAGGCAGGGCTGCGCGGCTCCATGCTGTGACTTGTCCAGGGCTGTGCCGCTCAAGCACCGATCAGAATGTCAGAAAGTCGGCGATCGTGGCATGGACACGGGGCAACGCCCGTTCGGCGATCATGAAATGCGCCCCGTCCTTGATGCTGTGCACGGCGTAGTCCGGGGTGCCGATTTCCAACCGCAGTCGCTCGGTGCCCCTGGCGGTCGAGATTGGGTCGGCGTCGCCGCGGATCAGCAGCTTCACCTGGCGGTAATCATAGACTGCTTGCCCGTCGAATGCGCGGCACAGGTCGACAAGCGTTCCGGACGGCACGCGAAAGCTGCCATGGCCTGCGCCCGATCGGTCCTCGACATAAGGCGCGACCATGGTTTCGAGCATTCCACGCGGGCGCCACACGACAGGATCCTCCGTGGGGATCTCTTCGTTCCAGCGCCTGCGCAGGTCGTCGACGGTGACCCGGCGGTAGGCACCCATGTGCCTTGCCAGCGCCCCGTCATCGAGGCCGCCCGGAATGACCGGCAGCCAGTCCGGGCGCTGCGTGCGGTCGGCGTAGATCGGCGCATAGAGGATCCGCCCGCGCACCTTGCCCGCAGCCCGTTCGGCCACGAACTTGCCGCAGACGATGCTGCCCCATGAGCCGCCGAGCAGATCCAGCCGGGCCGCTCCCGTTTGTCCGCACAGGTAGTCCACGGCGTCGGCCACATCGTCGATGACATCCGCGGCACGGGCATAGGCGGGGGTGTCCTCGGGTGGGGCGTCGAATGCGGCGGGCCGCCCCGACGCGCCGTAGCCCCGCAGATCAAGCGCAAAGACGTGGAACCCGTCCCGCGCCAGGCGGTCCATCCAGGAGCAGCCCGGCAGCGCCGCATCCCACAGCGCGCTCGCGATGGTCGCGCCATGCACCAGCAGAAGCGGCACGGGGCGGACGTGCTGACCTGGTGGCGGGTGGCGCTCGCGCCGGAAATGCCCGAGCCCGGCCACATGGGAGGACGGTATGCGATGTTCCGCCCGGACGAGTTGCGCCTCGGCCACGGGCCTCTTCTGTCGTGCGCGACCGGTCACAGCAGTGACGGCAGGCTGGTAACAAGCCCCGGAAACGCCGCAAAAAGCGCAAGCCCCACAAGGAAAATGATCACCGCGGGTCAGGCGCTGCGATAGATATCTTTCAGGGTGCTTTCGGCGGATGCACCTTTCAAGGCGAAGATGGTGTAGCCGAAGGGCGGTGTGATGCTCCCGATGATGAGGTTGATCAGGAACAGCGCCCAGAACCACATCGGATCGAATTCATAGGCGCGGATGATCGGCTCATAGAGTGGAATCGCCAACAGCAGAAAGGCGAACTTGTCGATGAACATGCACAGCAGCAAGGGTACGAGCACCAGCATGACCAGCATCACTCAAGGCTCGATGCTCAGATCGCTCAAGAACTGGATCAGCCCCGTCGCTTTCGAAAGGAAAGTGGCTTAAACGAGCACCCGGGGCGGCACGAAATCGCGACAGGTCCAATGGCAGGAATGGTCAAAGCCGGGAACCTCAATGCTAAAACTTTGGAAGGCCGGACGAGGGGGCTGAAGCAGGCTTGCGATGTCAAAAAGAATGGTGTCCGCATGGGGTCAATGAATGCAGATCTCCCGAAAGCTGCATTTACGCATATTATCGACTCTTTTCGGGCAAGAACGGGTGCCGCTGAGACATGCCTTAAAGCTCTGAAAGCAGCCTACCGTTGGGGGGAGGACCGCGGTTTCCCGACTGGTTCTCCTGTCCTTGCTCTTTCGAGCCCTCATATCGGCAAAGGCGGCGCGGTAAAGTGGAGCCAAGACGACGAGCATAAGTTTCTTGCCTGTCATGGCAAAGGTACTATGACGCGTCGCTGGTTCTATCTGGCGAAAAATATGGCCGGCAGAATTGGTGATACTCACACAATGGGGCCGCATAACGTGCAGCTTACGGAGGACCAGGCTTGCTTGGAATGGCAGCCGCAAAAAAGGGCTCAAAGTTTGTAAAAGTACCTGTAATGCTGGAGCTGGCGGAAGAGTTGGATTCCGCGCCAGTACATGAGGAAGCATTCTTGACGACGAACTATGGCAAGCCATTTGCCTCGTCAGCAAGCCTCGACAATAGAGTGCGAAAATGGATCATTCAGGCAGGGCTGTTCGTGCACAAGGATGTTCTCGATCCCAAGACCCAAAAGATGGTTAAGGAGAAGAAGGCAACGCGTTCCCAACATGACGTGAGGAAACTTGTCGCTCATGAGATCGCGAATGCAGGCGGCTCCGTGTACGAGATTATGGCTCGGCTGTCGCACAGCGACACAAGAACTGCGATGGTTTACACAGCTGATTTTGAGCGGGAAGCGCTTGCCAAACAAGGCTTTGAACGGGTTCGAAATCAGCGAGAACGTTAAGAGAGTGTCCCACGGCCTAAGTTCCATGGGACACATGCCAAAGCAAGTACTTGAAAAGTATATATTTAAAGAAAGAAAAGTGGCAGCCCGTAGGGGAGTCGAACCCCTCTTTTCAGGTTGAAAACCTGACGTCCTAACCGATAGACGAACGGGCCA
>JBFFQZ010000205.1:0-5660 GCA_041573235.1 Sulfitobacter sp.
CCGTTGCCATCGGTCGTATGCGCGCAGCGCGTAGCCGCCGGTGGCGCAGAAATCGAGGCAGGCGTCGAAGGCCGCGCGGCTGAGGCCGCTGTAGGCACCGACGGATTTGATTTCGCGGTAGAGATGATCTTCGTCGAACGGCCCGGCGCAGGCGGTGATCAGGATGTGCTGGCACAGCACATCGCGGGGACCGGGGCCGCGCGGATCTCCGTCCAGCGCACCGTCAAGCACGGCCTGGAGGGCAGCGACGCATTCGACGACCTCGAAGCGGTTTGCGGGCACCAGAAGCGCCTTGGATGGCGCGTTGTAGCGGTGGTTGGCGCGGCCGATCCGCTGTACCAGGCGTTTCACGTTCTTGGGCGCGCCGATCTGGATCACCAGATCCACGTCGCCCCAGTCGATCCCCAGATCGAGGCTGCCTGTGCAGACGATGGCACGAAGCGCTCCGTCCACCATCGCGGCTTCGACACGCGCGCGTTGCTCGCGGTCGAGCGATCCGTGGTGGATGCCGATGGGCAGGCTGTCGTCATTGGCGAGCCACAGCTTGTGAAAGAAAATCTCGGCCTGGGCACGGGTGTTGTGAAAGATCAGCGTGGTCTTGTGTTGTTTCACCTGCTCAAGCACTGCGGGAATGGCGTAGGCCGCGCCGCCGCCGGACCAGGGCGGCGCCGCATCGGTGCTCAGCATCCGGATGTCCGGCGCGGGGCCGGGATCGGCCATCAGGATCTCGCAGCGGTCGGGATGGCGCGCCATCAGGTGGGCGATGGCGGCCGGGTCCTCGACCGTGGCCGACAGCCCGACGCGCTTCAGGTCCGGGCAGATCGCCTGCAGGCGGGCAAGCGCCAGCATCATCTGATCGCCGCGCTTGCTCTCGGCAAGGGCATGTATTTCGTCGATTACCACGCGTTTGAGGCCTTTGAACATGCGCGGCGCGTCTTCGTAGCTGACCAGCAGGGCAAGGCTTTCGGGCGTGGTGAGAAAGATATGCGGGGGGTCGGCGCGCTGACGCTTGCGGCGGGTGGCTGGGGTGTCGCCGGTGCGTTCCTCGATCCGGATGGGCAGGTTCATTTCCGACACAGGCGTCGTCAGGTTGCGTTTGATGTCCGCGGCCAGCGCCTTGAGCGGGGAAATATAAAGGGTATGCATGCCTTCATGGCCGCCCTCGGCGAGATCGATCAGCGTGGGCAGAAATCCTGACAGGGTCTTGCCCCCGCCGGTCGGCGCGATGAGCAGCAGCGCGGGCGCGCAGGCGCGGTCAAGCATCGCCTGCTGGTGGGGGTGGACCGACCACCCCTTGGCGGCGAACCAGGTCTGGAACGTTTCGGGAAGGCTGCGCATGGAGCCTAAGATAGCGCGGGCAGGGGGCGGCGCCAGCGCCAAATGACCGGCGAAGAGCACGGCTTGTTCTGCCCCTCCCGGATTGGGCTGTGCACGCTACGGTTTGTGCCGTGGCCGGAGATTGGCGATCGCGTCGCGGATCGTTTCGGGCAGGGTCGTGTCCGCGCCCAGGGGTGCTGCATCGAGCGCGCAGGCGACGTCCTTGACCAGGATCGCGATCGTGTTGTCAGGCGCAAAACCGTCGCGGGCGAATTCGATTTCGTCAAAGCCGGAGGCGAGCCAGTTTTGCCCCGAGGAGGTGTGGATGAGCCGCAAGAGAGCGGTTTCATCAAGCCCTGCCGCGTCGGCCCAGTCGAGGACAAGCCGCGTCATGGCCGTGTTTGCGGCGGCAAGCAGGTTGTTGAGTACCTTGGCCTGCATGCCCGCGCCGAACGGTCCCATTCGGTGCATGTGTCGACCCATGGCGCTGAACAGCGGCGCGGCTGCGTCGAGCGCATCTTCGTCACCGCCCAGCATGAAGCTGAGCCGGGCCTGTTCCGCGGCCACCTGCGCGCCGGACATGGGCGCGTCGATCAGGGTGATGTGCGGGGCCACGCGCGCGCGCAGATCACGGACGTAGCGTGGTGAAAGGGTCGAGCAGATGATGATGCGGCGCAATGTCGGCGCGGCGGTAAAGTTCTGATCACCGAAAAGCACCGCGTCGGTTTCCTGGGCATCGCGCACCACGGTGATCAGCGTGTCGAGCTCTTCGGCGAAGGTGGCGATGTCGTCAGTGATCCAGGGCACGTCCCTGGGGACCACGTCATAGCCCCGCGCGGGCAGGCCCGCCGCACGCAGGGCTGCCAGCATAGGGGCTCCCATGCGTCCACAGCCTGCAACACCGATCCGACAGCGCATGTTATTTCACGATGTGTTCGTCTTTGACGAACATGTTGGCCCAGGCACGGTCGATCAGTTCCGGGGTCATCCGATAGGGGATCCCTTCGAATTCGCAAATCGCGATCATCTGGTCGATGAGGAAGATCGGCTGATAATTCGCATAGATGTTGTCGATCGTTGGGTACTTGTTTTTCAGCAGGTGGATCAGCGTCGCCTCGTCCAGCGGCATGCCGCGTTTCTTGGCCACCATCGAAAAGATCTTGAGAAAGTTCTGCTGGTTGGGGCCGTCGATCTTGATCTTGAAGAAGATCCGGCGCAGGGCGGCCTGATCGAAAATCTCGTTCGGGTGAAAGTTGGTGGAGAAGATCACAAGCGTGTCGAAGGGGACCTCGAATTTCTCGCCCGATTGCAGGGCAAGGATGTCCTTGGATTCTTCCAGCGGCACGATCCATCGGTTGATTAGGCTTTGTGGCGGTTCGGCCTGGCGGCCAAGGTCGTCAACGATGAAGATGCCGCCCGTCGACTTGAGCTGAAGCGGCGCCTGGTAGGTTCGCGCGGTGGGATTGTAGACCAGATCCAGCATGTCGAGCGACAGTTCACCGCCGGTGATGACGGACGGACGCTCGCAGCAGACATAGCGCATGTCAAAACGCGTCACGCGGCGCAGCGAGTTCGGGTCCTGTTCGGCCTGTGTCACCTTGTTGTGGACGATGGGGTCGTAGAGGGTGATGACCTGGCTGGCATATTCGATGGCACGCGGCACATAGACCTGATCGCCCAGGGCGTCGCGGATGCCGTTCGAGATCGAGGATTTCCCGTTGCCGGGCGGGCCGTACATCAGGATGGAACGTCCGGCGGACACGGCGGGGCCGAGGTTGTCAAGCAGGCTGTCGGGCAGCACCAGATGCCCCATGGCCTCGGTCAGCTGGGCGCGGGTGATCTGCATGTTGCGCACGGATTGCCTTTTGACCTGCTCGCGGTAGACCGCGAGCGGCACCGGCATGGCGCCGAAGTATTCCGATTGCGCCAGCGCATCCAGGGCGCGCGCCTTGCCCGCATCGGTCAGCTGATAACCCATCTCGTTGCCTTTTCCGGCGCTGAGCGTCCCGGTTGCCTCCAGCAGGCGCTGGCTTCGGGCCATGTCCACCAGTTCTTGCGTGACGGGAATGGGCAGGCAGATCGCAGCTGACAATTCGCTGACCATTTCGACATTCTGGCGAAAGATCGTTTTCAGCAGAATGTCCCGCATCATCACGATCGGCAGGCGCATGTCATCCAGAGTTTTGGGCGGTGGCGGCGCCACGACTGCGGTGGATGGAGCGTTCATGTTCACGTTTCCCTTTGTTCGCTCGGGTTTTGCATGACCCATAGGGGATAAAGATGGCCTAAATCAGGCGCCATATATAACGCCGAGACCCAGATAAATCGCCAATGTGGCACCAAGTGGGAGGCCCATCGGGAACTTCTTGCCCTGTTCCCAGCTGGCCCAGCCGGGCGCCAGACGGCGCAGGGGTGTATGTTTGATACTGCGGTGGGTGACGACCGCCGCCAGCAGCGTGGCGGTAAACAGCCACATCAAAAGGCGCAGATCCCCCAACGCGATAAAGGGCGCCGCGGCGGCGGCGAATTTGCTGTCGCCCGCGCCCATGGCCCCGGCCGCGTTCAGAACGATGCCGACAATCAGCACGATCACGAGGCTCAGCAGCCGCCACAGATAGAGATCAAACGGCAGCGCGATCAGGCCGACCACCACGAAGCCCCCCGCCAGCAGAAGGTTGGAGCCGTTGGTGATCTTCATCCGGGACATGTCGGTATATGCGACATACAGACAGATCGGCAGAACGAAGGGCAGGAACCATAGCGCCTCGGTACCGGTAATCGCCACGGGTCAGGCTTCGAGCGCGGCAAGCGAGCGCGAGGCGGCCTCGAAATGTTGCGGATGGGTTTCGATGGCTTCGCGCAGCAGGCCTTTGCCGGTCTCCACATCGCCTTGTTTGATCGCCGACAGCGCCAGCGTGTGCAGCAGTTGCGCGCGCTCGGTCTGGTCCATGGGAACGACGGGCAGGGCGTAGTTACGCTGTGCGCCGCGCGCCAGCACCAGGTTGTTCTTGGCGGTGAACAGGCTTGGATCCTGCGTGATCGCCGAATTGAACAGCCGCTCCGCATCCGTGTAGTCACCGCGCGTCAGCTTGGAATAGCCCCAGTTGTTGAGAACGGGCGCGGGTTTGGTGGTCAGGCCGACGGCGGTCTCGTAAAAGCTGTCTGCTTTCTTCCACTGTTGTTTGCTGTCGGCGACGATCGCCTCGAGCCGGTAGCGTTTGAAGGTCTCGTGGGTGGGGGGGATCGCGTTCAGGGTCTTTTCCGCGCGGTCCCAGTTGCCAGAGCGAATGAGCGCATCGGCGAATTCGACGCGGTCGTCGTTGGTGGCTTCCTTGAGCGCAACCGTTCTTTCCCATGCGGCGGCGCCTTCGTCATAGCGTTTTGCCCGCATCAGCGAGAGGCCAAGGCCGCGGTGGTGGTCGATCTTATCGGGCTGTTCGGCGCTGACGCGCTGAAAGTACGTCACCGCCTCGTTGGGGTCGGCCACGGTGAGCATCACATCGTTGAGATTGGCGTCGTCGATGACGTTGACGTCCTGAAAGGCACGCTCGACAGTTGCGTCGGCGGATTTCTGGGTACACGCGGTCAGAATGACTGCCCCTGCCAAAAGGGTGCTCAATACGTAGGGATGGCGCATTTTGCGTCCTTTTCCTGCTGCTGCCTCATCAGGTGCCTTCGCGTGGTTCAGAACGATGTGCCTATCTTTAGGTCACAAAGCCTGTCGGATCACGAAATCCGAAGAGCCACGACGCACCAGTTTGTAGTCTTTGGTGTCACTCGAAGATGTACCAGAAAATTCGGATTTTTCGAGTGCCAATCTCAGATTGTCACGAATTGAGACACTTTCGCCATTATCAAGTGCGAATGCCTTGTGGAAAACTTGCCGGGCGTCGGCATTTTTGCCACGTTCCATCAGCACGACACCCAGATTGTTCCAGATCTCGGGCTGTGTCGCGTCCCGTTCCACTGCGCGGCGCAACAACGTTTCGGCCTGCCCCAGGCGGCCCAGGCCAAGGTTCGCGGTGCCCAGGCCTGCCAGGATCTCGGCGTCCACGGTGCCGCGGTCGATGGCCGCGCGATTGAATGAACGGATGGCCAGTTCGTATTGACCCGCCGCCACGAGACGGTGGCCGGTCTCAAGGTTGTTCGCGCCGGTCGCCCGCAGATCGACGCCGGGCGCGTCAAGACGGTCGACCTGTCGGCTGAACACGGATGTGCCAAAGCCGCCTGTCGAACAGGCGGCCAATGACAGGGTGATCCCCAGTGCAAGGGTAGGGCGGAGCCCGCGAAGGCGTAAGGCCATGATGAGTTTACATGTTCCCCAGATTCTGGATCCCCACCAC
>JBFFQZ010000206.1:0-5633 GCA_041573235.1 Sulfitobacter sp.
GGAAGGCGAGCTTGTTACCGAGGTGAAGTTCCCGATCCCGGAGGCTGCGCATTATGAGAAGCACCTTCAGCCTGCCTCGCGGTTTCCGCTGGTTGCGGTGTTCGTGGCGAAATTTGCCGATGGCGTGCGCGTCGCGGTGACCGGCGCATCGGAGAACGGCGTTTTCCGCTGGACCGAGGCCGAGGCCGCGTTGAGCGGAAATTTCAGCGCGGATGCGCTGGCGGGGCTTTCAGTCGACGGCTCCGGCATGATCAGCGATCTGCACGGATCGGGCGATTATCGCGCGCATCTGGTGGGCGTGATGACAAAACGGGCTGTTGCCGCGCTTACCGCGTAAGGCACGCACCGCTCTGACAGCTTTGATAGCCGCGCCATGAGGCGCGGCTATCTGCTATCAATGGCCCTGTTATTGCATATCAAGGGAACCATCTGCACATCTGTTCATTGAGCTTAGGCGCATTGGCGCCGTACCAACCAAGAGTTAGGGACAGAAATGACTTTCTTTCAGAAATCCACCACATCGCTCGGCCTTGCACTGATGATGAGCGTGCCTTCGGGCGCGATGGCACAAGCGACCTGTTCGGTGAATCTAAATACATCGGCCTATCCGTGCACGATGCCGTTCGGTGTGGTGGTTGAAAACCGGTTGCAGGGTTTGCAGGCGCGTGTGGAACGTCAGGAGCAACGGCTGGCCGAGCTTGACCGCTTGTTGGCGCAGGCCGATAGGGACGTGACCCTGAACGAGGCATCCCTGGCCGAGGAGCGCGACATCGTCAGCCAGCGGCTTGTGGTTAACCGCGAGGCGGTGGCTGCAGAGCAGGAGCGCGTCCAAGCGGACCAGCAGGCCCAGCAACAGGCGGCGGAGGCTGAGCCGACGAAGGAGCAGCTCAAGGCTGAGCGCCGGGCCGCCAAGGCGCGGGACAAGGCCGCGCGCCGCAAAGCGCTGCAGTCGGCGGTTCAGGCCACGGGCACCGAACAGGGCGAAAGCGGCGTGCCGCTGGTCGAGACCGAATTGCTGACGCGCGAGGATGTGCGTGCATCGGATCAGGAATTTGATACGGCCGTCGCGGGGGCGGGCCGGGAGGCGAAGTCGGACAGCGATGGTGGCCTCAGCAAGTTCGAGAAGGCGCTGCTCCTCGGATTGGGCGCCGTAGCCGTGGGCAAGATCCTGGACAATGGTGATGAAGTCGTCAGCCGGTCCGGCGACCGGGTCGTGGTGGAGCGCGAGGGCGAGTTGCGCGTGCTCAAGAACGACGATGCGCTGCTGCGGCGTCCCGGCAATGACGTGCGGACGGAAACGTTTGACGATGGCTCGACCCGGACGATCGTCACAAAACCCGATGGCACGCGAATCGTGACCATCCGGGGTGCGGACGGAACGGTCTTGCGGCGGGTTCGCGTTCTGGCCAATGGCGAAGAGATCACGCTGTTCGACGACACCCGGCAGGAGCGCGAGATCATCATCAGCGAACTGCCACAGCGCCTACAGCAAGGCCGCATGGCCGGTCTGTCTAGCGAGGCCGAATTGCGCCGCGCGCTTGAGGCGCAGTCGGCGGCGCGCGAAGGCGAGGCGTTTTCGCTCAGACAGGTGCGTGATATCCGCGAGGTGCGGATGCTTGCGCCGGAGGTCCAACTGGACGCGGTCCGTTTTGCCTCGGGCTCGGCGGCAATCGAGCCCGCGCAGGCGCGCAGCCTGGCACGTATCGGCAACACGTTGCGCGATATGATCGCACGCGATCCGCGCACTGTTCTGCTGGTCGAAGGGCACACGGACGCGGTGGGCGACGCGACCTATAACCTGGCTCTTTCGGACCGTCGCGCCGAAACAGTGGCGCTGGCGCTGACGGAATATTTCGGCGTACCGGCCGAGAACATGATCGTGCAGGGGTACGGCGAGAGCTATCTGAAGGTGCCGACGCTTGCCGCCGAACAAGCAAACCGCCGCGCAGTGGTGCGCAACATCACGGGGTTGCTGCGCTGAGACAGCAAAAAACCCCCGCCGGATAACTTCGGCGGGGGTGCTTCGGCCTGAAACACAGGCCGTGGATTACGTCAGCGGCTCTTACTTGTTCGGCAGCGGACCGATCAGCATCACCATCTGGCGGCCTTCCATCTTCGGGAAGTTTTCGATCTTGCCGTGTTCCTTGGTGTCCTCGGCCACACGCTCAAGCAATTCACGGCCCAGGTTCTGGTGGGCCATCTCGCGGCCACGGAATCTCAGGGTCACCTTTACCTTGTCGCCGTTTTCGAGAAACTTGAAAACGTTGCGCATCTTGACCTCATAGTCGTTCTTGTCCGTATTCGGACGGAACTTGACCTCTTTGATCTCGATGATTTTCTGTTTCTTGCGGGCTTCGGCTTCGCGCTTTTGCGTCTCGTACTTGAACTTGCCGAAATCCATGATCTTGCACACGGGTGGATTGGCGTTCGGAGAAATCTCTACCAGGTCAAGCCCGGCTTCCTCTGCCATGACCATGGCGCGGGCGGGGCTGACAACGCCTACATTCTCTCCGTCGGCGCCAATCAGGCGGATTTCAGGGGAACGGATGTTGTCGTTGACGCGCGGGCCGGTGTCACGTTGGGGCGGCGCGTTGTGTGGTCTGCGAGCGATGATGGTCGTCCTTTTGCTGTTGGTGCTGTAGCGAGTGCAAACTAGACCCGCAGGGGCCGTGCTTCAAGGCGAAAATCATGCAACCTTGCGCGTGGTCAATGCGTTTTCCCCTTGTACGGGCGCATGTTGATGCGCATCTGACGGGCAATGGCAGAGCGACGGGCAAATGCCTCGCTGTTCTGCGGGATACAGGGAAAGATATGATGAAGAATTTTGTTTGGATCATCGTGGCCGCGATCATCGCGGTTGGGGGCTACTTGCTCTATTCGGGGCGCAGCGTGCAGGACATCGCGAGCGATGTCAGCGAAACGGCGACATCCGCCGTCGACAGCGTGAGCGCCGTGGAAAGCGACGCCGCCGATGCGGAGGCTGATACGGCCGCCACGGCGACGCAGGCTGCCGAGGATGCAGCCGGGGCGGTGAGCGATGCGGCAAGCGCTGCGAAAGACGCAGTGACCGAGGCCGCGACCGATGCGGCGGATGCCGCGGCCGAAGCGGTGAACGATATCGTCAACGCGGTAACCGGTGCCGGGAAGGAGGCAGCAGTTGATGCCGCCGACGCGACAGCCGACGTGGCAGCAGAGGCCACTACGGATGCGGCGGATGCGGTCGAAGCGACCGAAGAGGCCGTGATTGACGCGGCTGAGGCCACAGACACGGCAACAGCGGGAGAGGAGGCAGCGATGGCTGACCTGCTTACCGTCGATGGCTTTGACCTCGACAAGGTTGCGAGCATGATCGAGGATTCAGATCTGGGGGCGCTCCAGAAGACATCGCTGACGCAGAGCCTGCGGTTGGCTCAGGACAATCCCGAACTACTTAAGGCGGCGCTTGAAAAAGTGCGCGAGGCGATGGGCATGTGATCTGCGCGCACGCGGGGCGCGCAGACCGCCCCGCGGCGACAAGATTTCAAAACCTCGCAAGGGCCGCGTCCGGGATCGGACCCGGCCCTTTTTTCTGGTGGGGGGTAATGCAGGCAGTTGTCGCGCCCCGACCCGCCCGCTCTGGCCGTGAGCAGATGCAGGGCCGGGTAGACGCGCGACGTGGTGCAGGGACCTCAGCCGACGAACGCTTTTTCGACAACGTAGTGTTTGGGATCCGAATTCGCGCCTTCTTCGAGCCCGAAATCTTCGAGGATCGCCTTGATGTCGGTGTTTAGCCCCATTGATCCGCAGACCATGGCGCGGTCCGTGTCAACCGATATTCCGTCGATGCCGAGATCGCGGAACACGGTCCCATCCTGCAAGAGCGTCGTGATTCGCCCCATTTTCGGGCTCTGCTCGCGGGTGGTGGTGGGGTAATAGCGGATCTTGGCCAGGTTCTCGGTGCCGATCAGCTCCTGCATCATCTCGTCGGTCTTGAGCTCTTCGATTAGACGGCGCGAATATTCCAGTTCGGCCACGTCGCGGCAGGTATGGGTGACGATGACCTGATCGTAATTCTCGTAGGTCTCGGGTTCGCGCAGCAGCGACGCAAAGGGCGCAAACCCCGTGCCGGTGGCAAAGAACCAGATCCGCTTACCCGGCAGCAACGCGTCATGCACCAGCGTGCCCACAGGTTTGGGCCGCAGGATGATCTCGTCTCCGGGCTGGATATGCTGAAGTTTCGAAGTCAGCGGGCCGTCCTGCACCTTGATCGAGTAGAACTCAAGCTCATCGTCCCAGGCGGGCGAGGCGATGGAATAGGCGCGCAACAGCGGCTTTTGACGGCCCGTTTCGGGGTGTGGATCGCCCATCAGGCCGATCATCACGAATTCGCCCGACCGGAACCGCAGGGATGCGGGTCGCGTCACGCGGAAGGAAAACAGGCGGTCGGTCCAGTGAGTGACCTGCGTGACGGTCTGGGCATCGGGCAGGGTCGGGACGGCTTTGGCAGTCTGGGTGTTCACGGATAAATGCTCGGTCATGGTTTTTCCGCAGGCATGCGCCCGCGATCCTTGTCTAGTGAAAGGAAGACGGGCGCGCAATGCAGCCCTTCGGTGTGCTCAGCCGCGCAGGCGGTTCTGATAGTCGTGTTCGGTCCAATTGGCGCGGAACCGCCATTGTTCGGCAGGCTGGCGCAGGGCCAGTTCCGCGTCGATTTCGACCTCGTCGAACCCTGACCGGCGCGCCATGGCGTATTGATCGGCCAGCACGTGTCCGCGTGCCCTGAGCCGCCCGGTATAGCCGCGCAGGCGCAGCGCACGCGCGATGGTGAAGCCGCGCCCGTCTGCGGAGGATGGGAAATCCACCCGGATCATTTGCAGCGCGGGCGTCAGTGCCACCTCGTGGGGGTCGGTGTCCGAGGGCAGATCCAGCGCCACGCAGTCATTGGCGGCCCCCGCGCCGCAGTAGCCCTTGGTCCAGGTATCGGCGGCAAAGCCCTGATCGTTCACGATTACGGTCATGTTTCTACTCCTGTGCGCACCATCTTGCCGTCGACAAGATGAATGCCGCATTCTGATTTTTCGAGGTTGCGCCAGCGGCCGGACCGCGGATCTTCGCCCGGTGCGACGGGTGTGGTGCAGGGGGCGCAGCCGATCGACGGATAGCCGCGCGCGACCAGCGGATGCCGGGGCAGGCGGTTTTCGGTCATGTAGTCCTGCACGTCCTGCGGGGTCCAATGGGCCAGCGGGTTGACCTTGATCCGACCGGTGCCGTCTTCGACTTCGAAGGCGGGCAGATCGGCGCGCTGTCCCGACTGAAACCGTTTGCGTCCGGTGATCCAGCCGTCGAATCCTTTGAGCGCGCGGGTCAGCGCGCGGGTCTTGCGCAGGTCGCAGCAGGCATCGGGGTCCCGAAGGTGCAGGCTGTTGTCCGGATCCGCCGATGTATCGCCCCGGACCACCTGCACCTTACGCAGGCCGAGCGTTTTCGCGACCTCTTTCTGGTACTTCAGTGTTTCGGGAAACAGCAGCATCGTGTCGATGAAGATCACGTCGATGTCCGGCTTCACCCGCGCCGCCAGATGCAGCAGCGCCACGCTCTCTGCGCCAAAACTCGACACCAGCGCCAGCTTCGGCGCGGCGTCAAGCGCGCGCCGA
>JBFFQZ010000207.1:0-5621 GCA_041573235.1 Sulfitobacter sp.
CACGTCGAGCACAAAGATCTTGCCGTCGCCGATCTTGCCGGTCTGGGCTGTCTTGCTGATCACTTCGACCATCTGGTCCGCGACACTGTCGGCCACCACCAGTTCCAGTTTCACCTTTGGAACGAAGTTCACGACGTATTCGGCGCCGCGATAGATTTCCGTGTGGCCCGACTGTGCGCCAAAGCCTTTTATTTCCGTGACCATAAGCCCGCGCACGCCCGCTTCGGTCAGCGCTTCGCGGACCTCTTCGAGCTTGAACGGTTTGATCGTGGCAATGATGAGTTTCACCTGATTGTCCCCTCTTGAGTCGCAGGTCTCCCCTGCAGGATGTGGGGGCAGAAAACCGGATGCCGGGACCAAAAGGGAAGGTGTCAGGTGTTTGTGGGTTGGGTTTACGAGGCTAATCGCCTAATAAATGGGCGAATTCGAAAATATGATTAAAAACTGTGCAAATAATTGAGCGGATCGGTGTGAGCAAATGCTAAACAATCTGTGCCCAGGGGGATAAGGTGCGGAAAAACAGCAGCCGAGCAGGCCCGTACAAATGAGTGATTCACCGAAGCGCAAGCGGCCTCTGGTCGCGGACAAACGCTATGGCGGCAAGCGTGGCAGCGCAAAGCCGAAGGCGCGGCGCAAACGCGCGGCCAAACCCGTCCGGCGCGGGCGCGGCGGGATCGTCGGGTTTTTCGGCGCCATCCTGCGTTGGTTCCTGCGCCTGATCTGGGTCGTCACCTCGCGCGCGGCGCTGGTGGGCATCGCGGTGCTGGCGCTGATCGTCGGCTATTTCTATACAACGCTGCCCCCGGTCGATGCGTTGCTGGACGGTCGCGCGCGCGGATCTGTCACGATGCTGGACAACCAGGGCGAGGTTTTCGCCTGGCGCGGTGACCAATTCGGCGGGGCGGTGACCGCAAACAGCGTGTCTCCGCATCTCAGGAACGCGGTCATCGCGACCGAAGACAAGCGTTTCTACTCGCACTTCGGGATCAGTCCGCGTGGCATCGTTTCCGCGATCCGGATTAACCTCAGCGAGGGGCGCGGGCCGCTCTCGGGGCACGGCGGCTCGACGATCACGCAGCAGACGGCAAAGCTGCTTTGCCTGGGCGATTCCTATGATCCTGCCTCCGGCATGACCGAGGCGGAGTACGAGGCGGATTGCCGCCGCGGATCGCTCAAGCGCAAGGCGAAAGAGGCGGTGTATGCGTTGGCGATGGAGGCGAAGTACTCCAAGGACGAGATCCTTTCGATTTATCTCAACCGCGCCTACATGGGCGGTGGTGCCTATGGTGCCGAGGCGGCGGCGCAGCGGTTCTTTGGCAAGCAGGCGGCGGTGCTGAACCCGGCCGAAGCGGCGATGATCGCGGGGTTGCTTACGGCGCCCAGCACATTGTCACCCACATCCAACCTCGAACGGTCGCGCAACCGGGCCGCGACGGTGCTGCGCCTGATGCGTGAACAGGGGTATCTGACCGAGGTCGAGGCGCAGCTGGCACAGGACAACCCCGCTGTCCTGTCCGAAGCGGCAGAAGCCCGCGCAGGCGGCTATTTCGCGGATTGGGTCATGTCCACCGGCCCCGAATTCTTTACCCGCAAGACCACTGAGGACGTGATCATCCGCACCACGCTGGACCAGCGCATGCAGGAAGCGGCGGTCGAGGGCCTGAACTGGGTTTTCGAAAACAAGGTGCGCGAAGGCTCCGAGGCGCAGGCCGCGATCGTCGTGATGAGCGCGGACGGTGCCGTGCGCGCCATGGTGGGCGGGCGCAAGACCAAGGTCTCGGGCGCCTTCAACCGGGCAACGCAGGCGTTGCGGCAAACCGGATCGGCGTTCAAGCCCTTCGTCTATGCCGCGGCTCTCGACCTGGGGTATTCGCCCAATGATCTGATCGATGACAGCCCTTATTGCCTGACCATCCCCGGCTCGGGCGAGTGGTGTCCGAGGAACTATACCAATCGTTTCATCGGTCAGACGACGATGACCAATGCACTGGCTCAGTCGCTGAACATCCCGGCGGTCAAGATCTCGGAAAGCGTGGGCCGCGAAACGGTCAGCGCCGTCGCCGAACAGTTCGGCATAAAGAACAACCTTGCCGCGGGGCCCGCGCTGGCGCTGGGCGCATCGGAAAGCACGCTGATCGAAATGACCGGCGCATATGCGGGTATCCTGAACGGCGGCTCTTCGGTGACGCCCTATGGCCTGATCGACCTGCGCCTGCGCGGCGACGACGAGCCGCTGATGGGCACCGGCGGTGGCATCGGCGAGCGCGTGATCCAGGAGGCGGCCGCCGGACAGCTGATCTACATGATGGAAAAGGTCGTCTCGGAAGGAAGTGGACGGCGTGCGCAGTTCGGCGGGCGGGAGCTGGCGGGCAAGACGGGCACGACTTCGGCGGCCAAGGACGCGTGGTTCATCGGTTTTTCGGCTGATTACGTGGCGGGCGTCTGGATGGGATATGACGACAACACGCCGCTCAAGGGGGTCACAGGCGGAGGCCTGCCGACCGAGATCTGGCGCGAGGTGATGCAACGGATTCATGAAGACGTGCCACTCAGGCCCCTTCCCATTGCGCCGCTGACCGCGGGACAGGCCGTATTTCGTGGCGATACCAACAGAACCGCGCCGTTCGGCAACCGCAGCGGGGGGCAGCGCGTGGGCACGATCATCGATCAGGTGCTGCAGGATATCTTTGGCGGTGGCACGAGCCGCGGCGGCGGCTCCGAGGCGCCTGGGCCCGTTTCAGGCGACCGGTAGGCGCGGGTCCCGCCGGAATGTCCGGGGCAGAGTTCATAGTGTATTTACGCCGATAGAATTATCTTGTGGTTTCTCGGACCGCTTGTTTACGGTAAAGCGCCGAGATCGGGGCGCGTATCTTGCCCAACCGGTTTTGAAATAGCGAATACCGCACGGCTTGTTCCGGTGTGAACAGGCAGGAAGGATCCGATGCAGACGGACATTATCAGACGCGGCAACGACGAGTTGCGTGAGGTGCGCAAGCGCAGCAGGCCGCTGTACTGGTCCGTGGGACTGTTTTCGGCCTTTGCCAACCTGCTCATGCTGACCGGACCGCTTTACATGTTGCAGGTCTATGACCGGGTGCTGGGGTCGGGCAGTCAGGAAACCCTGGTGGCCCTGTCGCTTCTGGTGGTGTTTCTCTATGGCATGATGGGTATCCTCGATTACGCGCGTGGCCGCGTGATGGCGCGCATCGGCGCACGGTTTCAGGACGATCTGGACCGGCGGGTTTTCGATGCGGTGATCCGCAAATCCGCCGTGGCGCCGGACATCAGGACAAACGCGAGTCTGGGCGATCTGGAATCGGTGCAGCGGCTGATCACGTCACCGGTGCTTATGGGGGCCTTCGACCTGCCCTGGACGCCGATCTTCTTTGCGGGAATCTTCCTGTTTCACTCGTATCTGGGGTATCTGGCGGTGGTCGGTGCGGCGGTGCTGATCCTGATCGCGATCGCGAACCAGTTCATGACACGCGGTGCGCAGGCCCGCGCGGCACTTGCGGGGCAACAGGCAAACGCAATGTCCGACCAGATCCGGACGGAGGCCGAGATGGTGCAGGCGATGGGCATGCGCAATGCGGCCTTCAACCGCTGGCAGCGCGCGCGTGGAGAGGCGCTGTCAGGCCATGTGCGCGCCACGGATGTCGGCGGCACCTTCACCACGATGACGAAGACACTGCGCCTTTTCCTTCAATCTGCAATGCTGGGCATGGGGGCATATCTCGTGCTGCGCAATGAATTGACACCGGGCGCGATGATTGCGGGCTCCATCCTGCTGGGCCGGGCGCTTGCCCCGGTCGAAATGGGCCTGAACCAATGGCCCGTGGTTCAGCGCGGCATGGCTGGCTGGGACAACCTTGCGCAGCTTCTGGGCGCTGTGCCCCCTGAAAATCCCCGCACCGAGCTGCCCAAGCCACGTGCGATCCTGTCCGTCAAGAATTTGACCGTCGTACCACCGGGGGAAAAGCAGGCTTCGCTGAAGTCCGTCAACTTCAAGGTCGAGCCGGGTCAGGCCGTGGGCATCATCGGCCCGTCCGGAGCGGGCAAGACCACGCTGGCCCGCACGCTCACCGGGGTCTGGCGTCCGGCCGGAGGCTCCGTGCGGCTGGACGGTGCCGCGCTCGAACACTATGGGACCGAAACGCTGGGCCGCCACATCGGGTATCTGCCACAACGGGTTTCGCTGTTCGACGGCACCATCGCGCAAAACATCTCGCGGCTGGCCGATACGCCGGACGACGGCAAGGTCGTCGCGGCGGCCAAGATGGCGGCCGCACATGAGATGATCCTTGAGCTGCCCGACGGCTACGACACCAAGATCCAATCGGGGCAGGTGCGCCTGTCGGGTGGTCAGATGCAACGCATCGGACTGGCCCGCGCACTGTATGACGATCCCGTCCTGCTCGTGCTGGATGAACCGAACTCGAACCTCGACAATACCGGGTCGCAGGCGCTGAACCATGCGATTCGCGAGATGAAGGCAAGCCAGCGGTCGGTCCTGATCATGGCCCACCGTCCTGCGGCCATCCAGGAATGCGAGATGCTTCTGGTGCTCGACAGCGGCATGCGCATGGCCTTCGGTCCCAAGGACGAAGTGCTCAAGGGGATGGTGGCGAACCACCAGCAGATCAAGAAAGCCCCGGCCGATTCAGGAGGCGTCACATGAGCGCGAAGAACAAATGGACCGCATGGCGGCCCGTGACGATCGGCATGATCGGCATCGCGATCCTGTTTGGCGGTTTCGGATCATGGTCTGTGTTCAGCAACATTGCCGGGGCCATCGTCGCCTCTGGCCGGATCGAGGTCGAAAGCAACCGCCAGGTCGTGCAGCATGACACCGGCGGCACGGTAGCACAGATCGAGGTCAATGAAGGGGATCTGGTCAAGGCAGGTGATCTGCTGATCCGTCTCGACCGGGTGCAATACGACAGCGAGCTGAACTTGATCGAAGGGCAGCT
Source organism: Sulfitobacter sp. (assembly GCA_041573235.1). Classification (GTDB taxonomy): domain Bacteria; phylum Pseudomonadota; class Alphaproteobacteria; order Rhodobacterales; family Rhodobacteraceae; genus Sulfitobacter. The sequence goes on from JBFFQZ010000207.1 coordinate 4,971, forward strand.
GTATGAATTGCTGGCCCGCCGCGGTCGCCTTGAGGCGCAGCGGGACGAGGCCGACGTTATCGAATTCGAAAAGATGCTGATAGACGCGGCCGCGTCCGATCCTGATGCGCGGGAGCTCATGGGCGGTCAGCGCAACCTGTTCGAGGCGCGCCGCGCCAGCGTCGATCGCGAAATCGAACAGCTTGGCAAACGCCGCAACCAGATCGAAGACCAGATCCGCGGCATCGGTTCGCAGGAAGAATCCCTTGCCACACAACTCGGGCTGATCGAGCAGCAGTTGCAAAGCCAGCAGACGCTTCTGGATCAGGGCCTGGCGCAGGCCTCCACCGTGCTGGGGCTTCAACGCGAGCAGGCCCGGCTGATCGGCGAAATCGGCGAGCTTTCGGCGACACGGGCACAGGCAGAAGGCCGGGTGACGGAGATCGAGATCGAAGTTCTCAAGCTTGGCACTGCCGGGCGGGAAGAGGCTATCACCCAGCTGCGCGAGATCCGTTATCGGGAACTGTCGCTGATGGAGCAGCGCCGCGCGCTGCTGGCCCAGATCGACAGGCTCGACATCCGCGCGCCCGTGTCGGGCATCGTTTATGCGTTGCAGGTCACGACCCCCCGATCGGTGGTGCAGGCGGCGGAACCGCTGATGTACCTGGTGCC
>JBFFQZ010000208.1:0-5555 GCA_041573235.1 Sulfitobacter sp.
ATCGTCGGCATGTCGAGGGCCGCAAAGCCGTAGTGGCGCAGCCAGCGCAGGTCGCTGTCGAAGAAGGCGCGCAGGTCGGGAATGCCGTATTTCAGCATCGCCAGCCGGTCGATCCCCATGCCGAAGGCAAAGCCTTGCCAGACATCAGGATCAATCCCGCCGGCGGCCAGCACCTTGGGGTGCACCATGCCCGAGCCCAGCACCTCCATCCAGCCGTCGCCTTCGCCGATGCGCAACTGGCCGTCGACCCATGAACACTGGATGTCCACCTCGGCCGAGGGTTCGGTGAAGGGGAAGTGGGACGCGCGGAAGCGGGTCTTGATGCCGTCGATCTCAAAGAACGCGGCAAAGAATTCCTCAAGCACCCATTTCAGGTTCGCCATCGAGATATCCTTATCGATGGCAAGCCCTTCGACCTGGTGGAACATCGGCGTGTGGGTCTGGTCGTAATCCGCGCGGTAGACACCGCCGGGGCAGATGATGCGCAGGGGCGCGCCCTCGGCCTCCATCGTGCGGATCTGCACAGGCGAGGTATGGGTGCGCAGCACGTGCGGCGGGCGGTCGTCATCCGCCGCGCGCGCCATATAGAACGTGTCCATCTCGGCGCGTGCCGGGTGGTGGCCGGGGATGTTGAGCGCGTCGAAATTGTACCAGTCGGTGTCGATGCGCGGTCCTTCGGCAACCGAGAAACCCATTTCGGCAAAGATCGCCGTCAGCTCTTCGGTGACCTGGCTGACCGGGTGCAGCGTGCCCGCAGGACGCCGCCGCGCGGGCAGGGTCACATCCAGCCATTCGCTGCGCAGGCGTTCGTTCAGCGCCGCATCGCCCAGCGCCGCCTTCTTGGCCGCCAGCGCCGAGTTGATCTCATCCTTGAGCGCGTTCAGCGCGGGGCCCGCCACCTGCCGCTCCTGCGGGGTCATGCGGCCCAGCTCGCGCATCTTGAGCGCGACTTCGCCTTTCTTGCCCACGGCGGACAGCCGGATGTCTTCGAGCGCCGCTTCATCGGCTGCATCGGCAATCTGGCTCAGGTATTTCTGCTTGAGATCGTCCATGTCACATGCGTCCTTCAATTCTGCGAACCTGCTACCAGATCACCGGGTAAACGCAACCCGCACCGGGTCACGGGCATGCCGCCCGCGCTGTATTCACACCGCGCCGGGACCGTCCGGCACCACACCGTCATGGATGGCCTGTCCGACCCCGTCCTGCAACGGCGAATACACCGGTCTTGCGCAGCCGCCAACGACGCATTGATTCGAGAGGTGCGGATGCGACGGGATTCAGATGGGTTTGCCCCGCCGGAACAAGGCAGGCAGGTCAAAGGTCGTGGAAAACGGCAGGGTCGGACAGGGGCCTTTGCAAATGGCTTGTCAAGCGGACCACCGTGTCTCTACGCTTGCGCACTGCAACAGTGAAAGATGCCCCATGCCCATGACCGGACGCTGCTATTGCGGCGAAATCACCTATGAAATCACCGGAACGCCCCAGTGGCAGGCGCAATGCCATTGCCGCGAATGCCAGTATATCTCGGGCGGCGGGCCGAATTATTTCATGCTCTTCGCCGCCGACGATTTCCACTACACCAAGGGCGCGCCGAGCCAGTTCACGCGCAGCGACCTCAAAGTGGCCCGGACGCGCGATTTCTGCCCCACCTGCGGCACCCATCTGGTCACCCGCCTGCCGGACCGGCCCGCTCTCGTGGTCAAGGTCGGCACGCTCGATGATCCGGCGGATTATGACGGGCCGCAAATGGCGATTTTTTGCTGCGACAAACAGCCGTTCCACGTGATCGCACCGGGGCTGCCAACCGCAGACAAACTGCCGCCCGGCTGAGCGTCATGTGATGCACGCAGCACCCGCCGGGCAATGACGCAACGGCCCAGGTATGCCCCGTCGCCGCGCATGAAAAAGGCCGCCCCGGTGCACCGGAGGCGGCCTTTTCAATTCATGTATCCGTGCGGATCAGGCGGCGAGAGATGCCTGCGCCTGCTTCACGATCGCCGCGAATGCATCGGGTTCGTTCACAGCCAGATCGGCCAGCACCTTACGGTCGACTTCGATACCCGCGAGGTTCAGACCGTTGATGAAGCGGCTGTATGTCAGCGCTTCGTCATGCATGCGGACAGCCGCGTTGATCCGCTGGATCCACAGTGCGCGGAAGTTACGCTTGCGGTTCTTGCGGTCACGGGTTGCGTATTGGTTGGCCTTGTCGACGGCCTGGCGCGCGACCTTGAAGGTGCTCTTGCGGCGACCGTAATAACCTTTGGCTGCCTTGACGACCTTACGGTGACGGGCGTGGGTGACTGTACCACCTTTTGTACGTGACATATCGGCTCTCCTTAGCGGTCGTAGGGCATGAAGCCCTTGATGATCTTGGCATCTGGCGCCGACAATGCTGTCGTGCCGCGTGCGTTACGAAGGAACTTGTTGCTCCGCTTGATCATGCCGTGCTGTTTGCCAGCCTGACTGCCGATGACCTTGCCGGTCGCCGAGACCTTGAAGCGCTTCTTGGCGCTCGATTTCGTCTTCATCTTGGGCATTTCTGTCTCCTGTCGTCTACAGTTTAAGCGCGACTCGGCATGCCACTTGTGGCCGGCCGCGCAGGAATGAAGCTGGCGTATAGAATGGGGCAGAAGAGAACGCAAGGGGCGATTGCGCCCCCGCTGGGGTCAGGGCATCAGCTGTCCGATGACGCGGGCAAACACGTCCGGCAGTTCGGCCATCCGATAGCCGCCCGGCTGGGCCTGGATTGCAAACAAGATCAGTCCGCCCGCGATCAGGATCGTGATCGCCGATGCGCGGGGCGCCCGCCTGTCACTCAAGGCCGAGAGGATCGACGGCACCGAAAGCACGGCAAATACGACTCCGAGAACAAGAAGAAAATCGGGGCTCATAAAAAGGCTCCATCAATCTCGATGTTCAAACGTTACTCCGGATCGGACGCAAAAATCAAACGCTCATCGCACGGCGCCACCCGCAGGATGTTGGTGCTGCCCGGCACGTTGAACGGAACACCCGCCGTCACCACAATGAAATCGCCCTCCGAGGCGAAGCCCTCGCTGCGCGCCGCCCGTGCGGCACTGACGACCGCCTTCTTGAACCGGTCCACCGTGCCCGTGGTGACGCAATTGCACCCCCAGCTCAGCGCGAGCCTGCGCGCCGTACCCACCAGCGGGGTCAGCGCGATGATCGGCACGCGCGGGCGTTCGCGCGCGGTCAGCAACGCGGTGGTGCCGGAATGGGTAAAGCAACAGATCGCCTTCACATCCGTCGTTTCGGCGATTTCGCGCGCGGCGGCCACCATCGCATCGGCAATGCCCGAGCGCGCGGCCGTGCGGCTGGCCTCGATGATCTGGGTATAGGTCGGATCCTGCTCCACCTCGGTGGCGACCTTGTCCATCGTGCTGACTGCCTCGATCGGATAGCTGCCCGCCGCCGATTCTGCAGACAGCATGACCGCATCCGCGCCCTCGTAGATTGCCGTCGCCACGTCCGATACCTCGGCGCGGGTCGGCATCGGGCTTTCGATCATGCTTTCCAACATCTGCGTCGCCACGATCACTGGTTTGCCCACCGCCCGGCAGCGGCGCACCAGCCGTTTCTGGATCGGCGGCACCGCCTGCACCGGCAGCTCGACCCCCAGGTCGCCACGCGCCACCATGATACCGTCGCTGGCGTCGAGGATGTCCTCGAACCGATCGACCGCGCTTGGCTTTTCGATCTTCGACAGGATCGCCGCGCGCCCCTTCGCCAGTTTCCGCGCCTCGATCACGTCCTCGGGCCGCTGCACAAAGCTCAGCGCCAGCCAATCCACGCCCAGGTCACAGACGAATTCAAGATCCGCGCGGTCCTTGTCGCTGAGCGCGGCCAGCGGCAGCACCACGTCGGGCACGTTCACGCCCTTGCGGTTCGAAATCGTCCCGCCGGTCACTACTTCGCACTCCGCGAAATCCGCGCCGCAGGTCTTCACTTTCAGGCGGATCTTGCCGTCATTGACCAGCAGCGACGCGCCTGCCTTCAGGGCCGCGAAAATCTCGGGATGCGGCAGACAAACACGCCGGGCATCGCCTTCGACCTCGTCGAGGTCCAGCCGGAACATGGCCCCCTCGGTCAATTCTTCTGAGCCGTTCGCGAACACCCCCACCCGCAGCTTGGGCCCCTGAAGGTCCGCCAGGATCGCGATGGCCGATCCGGTATCTTCCTCGACCTGCCGGATCGCGGCATGCTTGGCGCGGATCTCGTCGTGGCTGCCGTGGCTCATGTTGAGCCGGAACACATCCGCCCCCGCGCGGTGCAGGCTTTCGATCATCTCTTTCGTCTCGGACGCAGGTCCCAGTGTTGCCACGATTTTCACATTGCGTTGGCGTCTCATGCGGCGCTCTCCTTCGGCTTCGTGCTGCTGTGAACTTGTTAGCGATCACATAGAGGCAAAATACTGCCAATGTCCAACACCAACCCCCTCAAAACCGGGATATCCGCGAAAAGCTTGACCGTCCCGGCACGGCAGCCCATCTATGCACCACCCCCAAGGAGCAGCAAGATGACACAGCCCACCCAACAAGAGATCGAACTTCAGGCCGCCGCATTCCGCCGCCTGCAAAAGCACCTGATGGAGGATCGTACGGACGTCCAGAACATCGACATGATGAACCTGACGGGGTTCTGCCGAAACTGCCTGTCGCGTTGGTATCAGGAAGCCGCCGCCGAGCGCGGCATCGAGATCGGCAAGATCGAGGCGCGCGAGCTGTTCTATGGCATGAGCATGGATGAGTGGAAGGCCAACTACCAGACGGAGGCGTCAGGCGCGCAGCAGGACGCGTTCAAGACCGCCTATGCGCAGAACGTGGGCAAGGAATAAGCACCACAAGGGCACGGTCGGGCGCGCCGACAGGATGGCATGGCGCGCACGAAGGTCGGGATGCCGCGCATATCCTGCGTGACATCCTGTGTCGGTCCCGCCAGCAACAAGGGTTCAGATGGCGGCCTTGCGCATCTCGTCGATGTAGATCTCGCGCAGGCGCAGCGCCACCGGCCCCGGCACGCCTTCACCCAGCGTTGCGCCGTCGATTTCGACCACCGGCATCACGAACGCGCTGGCGGAGGTGGTGAACGCCTCGTCCGCCCCAACAGCTTCCTCTATGGAAAAGCTGCGCTCTTCGACCACCATCTGTGCCTCGCGGGCGAACCGCAGGACCGCCGCGCGGGTGATGCCGTGCAGGATCTCGTTGCCCAGATGCCGGGTGATGATCTTGTTGCCCTTGACGATATAGGCGTTGTTGCTGGTGCCTTCGGTGACGAAACCGTCCTCTACCATCCAGGCATCGTCACAGCCCGCTTTCTTGGCCATCATCTTGCCCATCGACGGGTACAGCAACTGCACTGTCTTGATGTCGCGTCGCCCCCAGCGGATATCCTCGATCGAGATGATCCTCGCCCCCCTGCGTGCCGCCGGATTGTCGGCAAGGCCTGGCTTGTCCTGGGTGAACATCACCACGGTCGGCACGGTCGTTTCGGGGTCGGGAAAGACGAAATCCCGGTCCCCGTCTGAGCCGCGG
>JBFFQZ010000209.1:0-5516 GCA_041573235.1 Sulfitobacter sp.
AGTCCGTCCTTTTCTGCTGCGATCACAATGCCGTCCGTTCGCCCATGGCCGAAGGCATCATGAAGAAGTTCTACGGCATGGACACCTACGTCCAGTCCGTGGGCGTCAAGAACGATCTTGAAATCGACGGCTTTTCCATCGCCGTCTGCCAGGAGATGGACGTCGAATTGTCGCGCCACCGCTCGCGCAGCTTTGACGAGATGCACGATTGGGGCGACGATCTCAGCTCGTTCGATCTGGTGATCGCCCTGTCCCCGGCATCGCAGCGCCGCGCGCTTGAGCTGACACGGTTCTACCACCTCACTGTCGAGTACTGGCCGATCCTCGATCCCACGGGCCTCGGCGAGACGCGCGAAGCCAAGCTTATCCAGTTCCGCGCCGCCCGTGACCAGATCATCGGGCGTCTGGTGAAGCGCTTTGGCGAACCGACCCGCGCAGACACCTGATCGGCCATTTCACGCCGAGGAAAATTTTTTCACTACCAAGACCAGTATACGACCATAGGGTCGCGGCAGCCGAAACGCATGCCGCCTGTCGGCCAACGTGGACCCCGATCCCGCAAAGCCAACTCAAATGGATAGTAGAATGTCAGCCAGTACCATCAGCCCGTTCAATCAGAAAATCCGGATCAAGGCCCTGCGCCTCCTCGCGCTGGCGCTCTTTCCGCTGGCATTCTTCGTTCATCCCATGCTGGTCGGTCATACCGCCGGAGAGATCCTCGAAGTGACCGGCATCGGGTTGATCATCGCGGGCGTGATCGGGCGGTTCTGGTCGATCCTCTACATCGGCGGCCACAAGAACGCACTGGTCATGGACGAGGGTCCCTATTCGATGTGCCGCCATCCGCTCTACTTCTTTTCGACCCTCGCCGTGCTCGGTTTTGGCCTGATGGTGCAAAGCCTCGTTTTCGCCGTGTTGATGACCGTAATCGTCTTTACCGTGCTCAGCCTGACTGCCGCCCGCGAGGAAAGCTTTTTGCGCAGCGAATTCGGCGCCGACTATGATCGGTATGCCGCCCGCACGCCGCGCATTCTGCCCAACCCGATGCTGTTTCACACCAGCGAGGTGATCGCCGTCAACATTCACAGCCTGCGCCGCAACTTTTTCGATGCGCTGGTCTTTGTTGCGCTGATCCCGGTTGCCGAAAGCATCGAAGAGACCCGCGATGCCCTTGGTCTTTTCAGCTTCTGGCTGTATTGATTGCCTGCCTGAATGTGAACGGTCATGCGGCACCGCGTGACCGCCACGCGCTGTGTGCAGGACAGGGAGACCCGTGTGAACGCCACCATCCGCGCATATTTCGACGCTTTCAATGCGGGCGACATCCAGGGCATGCTTGACTGCCTGTCGCCGGACGTGGCCCACCACGTCAACGAAGGCGACATTCGCCACGGCAAGCCCGCCTTTGCCGATTTCTGCGCGCATATGGCGCAGTGCTATTCCGAAACGCTCACGGAGATGGTGATCTTCGACGCGCAGGAGGGCACCCGCGCCGCCGCCGAATACACCGTGAACGGCACCTACAAACAGACGGACGCCGGTCTGCCGGAGGCGCGGGGGCAAACCTACCGCCTGCCCGCGGGGTCGTTCTTTGATCTTCGGGACGGCAAGATCACGCGCGTGACCACCCGCTATAACCTCTCCGACTGGATCCGGCAGGTATCATGAGGGTCGAGCCGCTGACCGGGCAGGCGCTGGCCGACGCGCTGGGCGATGTGGCGCGGCTGCGCATCGGGGTGTTTGCCGAGTGGCCGTATCTCTACGACGGCGATCTGGCATATGAGGCACGCTATCTGCAAACCTACCGTGACACGCGCCGCGCGATCCTCGTGGGGGCCTATGACGGCACCCGTCTGGTGGGGGCCAGCACCGGGACACCGCTCAGCGATCACGCGGATGATTTCGCGACCGCCTTTCATTCCAGCGGGCTCGATCTGTCAAAGGTCTTCTATTGCGCCGAAAGCGTGCTGTTGCCCAGCCACCGCGGGCGCGGCATCGGCCACCGTTTTTTCGACCTGCGAGAGGCACACGCGCGGCGACTGGGCTTTACCCAATGCTGTTTCTGCGCGGTGATCCGCCCACCGGACCATCCCCGGCGGCCCGGGGGCTACCGCCCTCTCGATCCGTTCTGGCGCGCGCGCGGCTATGCGCCGCTGCCCGGTGTGATCGCACATTTCAACTGGCGGGATCAGGGGCAGCAGGGCGAAACCCCCAAGGCGCTTCAGTTCTGGATCCGCGACTTGTGACGGCTCAGACCCGGCTGCAGACCGCCGCCGCAGTTTGCCCGAAGGCTTTCCATGTGTCCCAGAAGGCGTTGTCCGAGGCGCGGTCGGATTGCCGCCAGACCTGCATCTTGTGCGGATCCTTGAAAGCCTCCACGCCGCGGCGCTGCTCTGGCGAGGACAGCTGCTGGTCCGCAACCGCCTGAATGCAGCCACACCGTCCCTTGCTCGCCCCGCTTCGCCCCTGCGACAGGCACGCCTGTTGCAGCGGCCCCGTGGCGTAGAGAACCATGGGCGCAAAGGCGCCCCGCGTGCTGTAACTCGGTTTTCCGCCCCCGCAGGCGGAGACCGTCGTCAGCGCCACCAGCGCCAGAATCATCGGTTTCATGACATCTGCCTTTGTCTCACGCCGCAGGTGGGGATTTTCCCCTTATTGACTCGCGGCTTTGGTCTGCTCTTGCAGGATTATGCACAAATTCTCGATTTTCGCAATTGGCGAGTCGCACCGGATCGTCGCTGATCCCTGCCCGCCGGAAGAGCGACAGCAAGCAGAGGCCGGACGGCTGAGCGTCGCTATAATCCGCAGGGGCACATGGCACGCGATCCGGTTGCGCGCATTGAAATCCCGGGCGTTTGGCCGCGCCCCGGACGCCGTGGGATCGGAAAAATCAACCACCGTCACGCGCCCCTTGATCAAGCGTCACCGAAGCCATCTTGACCAACCCCGTAATCCGCCTCATATCCCCATACATGACACCACTTTCACACATCCGCAATTTCTCCATCGTGGCCCACATCGACCACGGGAAATCCACCCTGGCCGACCGGCTCATCCAGGAGACGAACACGGTCGCCGTGCGTGACATGAAAGCGCAGATGCTGGACAGCATGGACATCGAGCGCGAGCGTGGCATCACCATCAAGGCGCAGACGGTGCGGATCAACTACACTTCGCTGAACGGCGAGGATTACGTCCTCAACCTGATCGACACCCCCGGACACGTCGATTTCGCCTATGAGGTGTCGCGCTCCATGCGCGCGGTCGAAGGATCGCTGCTGGTGGTGGACAGCACCCAGGGGGTCGAGGCGCAGACGCTTGCCAACGTCTATCACGCCATCGACGCCGACCATGAAATCGTGCCCGTCCTGAACAAGATCGACCTGCCCGCGTCGGACTGCGACCGCGTGGCCGAACAGATCGAGGATGTCATCGGCATCGACGCATCCGGCGCCATCCGCGTATCGGCCAAGACCGGCGAAGGGATCGTCGAGACGCTCGAAGCCATCGTCCAGAACCTGCCCGCCCCCAAAGGAACGCTCGATGCGCCGCTCAAGGCGATGCTGGTGGATTCGTGGTACGACAGCTACCTGGGCGTGATCGTGCTGGTGCGGATCATGGACGGCGTCCTGAAAAAGGGCGACCGCATCCGCATGATGCAGAACGGGTCGGTTCACCATGTCGACCGCATCGGGGTCTTCCGCCCCGCCATGACCGAGATCGACGCGCTGGGCCCCGGCGAGATCGGATTTCTGACCGCATCGATCAAACAGGTCCGCGACACACGTGTGGGCGATACGATCACCCACGAAAAGAAGGGCACCGACACGCCACTGCCGGGCTTCAAGCCATCGCAGCCGGTGGTGTTCTGTGGCCTGTTCCCGGTCGACGCCGCCGAATTCGAGGACCTGCGCGACAGCATCGAAAAGCTCGCCCTCAACGACGCGTCCTTCTCTTTCGAGATGGAGACATCCGCCGCTCTCGGCTTTGGCTTCCGCTGCGGCTTTTTGGGGCTGTTGCACCTCGAAGTCATCCGCGACCGGATCGAGCGTGAATACAACATCGACCTGATCACCACCGCGCCGTCGGTGATCTATCACGTCCACATGAAGGACGGGGAGATGATCGAACTGCACAACCCCGCCGACATGCCCGACCTGACCTTTGTGGACCACCTCGAGGAGCCCCGGATCAAGGCGACGATCCTCGTGCCGGACGAATACCTCGGCGATGTGCTGAAACTCTGCCAGGACCGTCGCGGCATCCAGCAAGACCTCACCTATGCCGGGTCCCGCGCAATGGTCGTCTATGACCTGCCGCTCAACGAGGTCGTGTTCGACTTCTACGACCGGCTGAAATCGGTGACCAAGGGGTACGCGTCCTTTGACTATGCCATGATCGGCTACCGCACGGACAATCTGGTGAAAATGTCGATCCTGGTGAACGATGAGCCGGTCGATGCGCTGTCAACCATGGTGCACCGCGACCGCGCCGAGGGCCGGGGCCGCGCGATGGTCGAAAAGCTCAAGGATCTCATCCCGCGCCACATGTTCAAGATCCCGATCCAGGCGGCCATCGGCGGCAAGGTCATCGCCCGCGAGACCCTGTCGGCCATGCGCAAGGACGTCACGGCAAAATGCTATGGCGGCGACGCATCACGCAAACGCAAGCTGCTGGACAAGCAGAAGGCGGGCAAGAAGAAGATGCGCCAGTTCGGTAAGGTCGACATCCCGCAGGAAGCTTTCATCAGCGCACTCAAAATGGACAGCTAAGGCTCTGCATGCTTCGCGCAGATGGGCGGGTAGTCCGCGCAATCTGCTGCGACTCTTGGGCACGTTACTAGATGACCAAGCCGAAGAAATCCGGCGATCCGAACCTACTGATGGTCGGCGAACTGTACGAACTCATTGGCTGCCTTGAGCGTGCGATACCCCGCGAATTCTGACACAAAGTAGCGTTCTTGGTCTGTGAACGCCACCGCCAGCTCGCGCGGTGACGCGCTCTGTCACCTTCAGAGCAAAGTTGACAACCTTTTGCTTCACCTCATCAGGAACACGGTTCCAGACGTGTTTTGGTTTTGGTGATTGATCTTTAAGGCCGGCTTCGCCGCGCTCGACACGCCCGGCAACGCAGCTGAAATCCGAAACTTTGCGACACTACCCCGACGCTTTGTACAAACGAAGATTTGGGGTGGGATGTCTGATCTTACTATTTCCAAACTATCAAGAAACATTCCATCTGCCTTGATGACAGCTTGTTTTGAGTTTGCTCTTGCGCAATGTTGGGCGAGTTAAACCACGTTAAGCTTTGGTTATAATTGGCTTGTGGAGCAGCGGCTGACAGCTAGCGGGTTCTGTATCCCGACATGTGGCTGTCTTTGGAGATCCACATTCTGTTTCCATACGGTGCCTTGATGCAACCGGGTTTTTCGCTCGCGTTAAAGTAGGAACAGTTGAAATGGATTTTTCACATTCGGCCCGATGCAGAGAGTACCTGCGGTTGGTTTCAGATTTCAT
>JBFFQZ010000210.1:0-5510 GCA_041573235.1 Sulfitobacter sp.
ACCAGGGTGTCGAATGCGGCGCGCGCGGCCTCAAGCTCTCCCCTCCGTGCCAGCGCCGCGGCGGTCCAGCCGGGGTTGTCGATGATGCGGTCATCGGACCGCGCGGCCGCCTGCACCGCGCCCGCATCGTCGCCGCCCAGAAAATGCACGGACGCCGCATAGCACCATTGGTAATCCAGCAGAACCGGCGCGCAACTCAGGCAGTGGTCCAGAACACGGCGCGCCCTTTCGTGTTCTCCCAGGAAACTGAACCCCATCGCACAGGATGCCAGCGTGCGCGGGCTGTGCGGGTTCAGCCGTTCCGCCATGTCCATGTTCAGCGCCGCGCGGTCGAAATTGCCCTTGAGCGCCGACGACCAGGCCAGTGCCAACCGGTTGCGGGCATCGAGAGGGTCAAGCTCGACCGCGATGTTGCTCGCCTCCAACGCGCGTTTGGCCCGCGACGGGTCCCGTTGCAGCCCGGGGCGGACCACATGCAGCACGTTCAGCGCGCTGGCGAGGCTGGCATGGGCCGGTGCAAATTCAGGGGCGCGCGCGATCAGGCCCTCGAAGATCAGTATGGCGGCTTCAAACGACTGCTTCGTCCAATGCGTCAAGAGCCTTTCGCCCCTGAGCCAATCGTCGACGGCTCCGTGGTTCGCGCCTTTGCCCCCCCTGGCCGTGCGATCGGTCGAGACATACATCTCGAACATGGCGGCGATCCGGCTCACAGCCTGTTGCCGCGAATTGGACAGCTGCTCGGCGCCGATGTCCAGGTCCTCGCTCCACACGATCCGGCCACTGTTCGCCCCACTCAGCGTCAGCGTCGCATGTGCGTCCTCCGTCGACTGGCGTGCGCTCAGGATGTAATCCGAATTGGTTTCGGGCAATGCACCCTGATCGCCTTCGACGACGGACCAGCTGCGAAAATGCGACAACCCCGAAATGATTTCTGACCGGAATGAACCGAGCCGGGCGTGCGCGGCCTCGGACAGCCCCTCGAATGTGCGGACCTGGATGCGCAGGGGCGCAAGATCGTTGCGCAGGCTTGGCATCACTTGCGGTTCGCCGCGCGCCGCAGCCCGCGTTTCGGGCAGCGGCTCCAGACCAAAGCGCGTAGCCAGATTTTGCTCGAGCCGGTCAAAGACGCGGATCGAGGCCGCGATATTGCCCGCCCCGCGCAGGCAGATCATCAGGCGCCGAGCCGCGCCCTCATGGCAGGGCTCGATGTTCAGGATGGACCGCGCGATCCCCTTGATCATCGGGTCCGCTGCGCTCTCGATCCGTTGCATTTCGGCTTCCAGCACCGACACCAACTGCTCCCGTACATCGCTGCGCACGATTGCCAGCCACGACGTGACAGCTGAATTCACGTCGCCCAGACCGGACAGGATGTGCGGTATCCAGTCGCCTCCTGTCATCAGGATCTCATCCAGTTGCCCCCGCGCGGCGTTGCGGATGATCCGGCTGATGTCAGTGTGCACCAGATCGGGGTTGAGCGAGGCCACGTCATCCTTGATGACCAGGGCACCCCCGATGGTTTCCTGAAGCGACGCGAGCGCCCGTTCGGTCGCCGCACGGCTCACATCCGGCGCCTCATCCGGCCTCAGCAGCGCCCCCAGCCGCCCCAAGGCTTCGGAATGGCTCGGGGCCAGCGCCAGATAGGCCAACAGCACGCTTGCGTCCTGCGTCGGCGGCATGGTCCGACGGGCGCCACCGACATGGATTTCGAAGCCCCCGATAAGCGTCAGATACAATACGTGACGCCCCGCCCCCTTGCCGGGCAACGCATCACTGCCGTCATAATGAAAGGGCTCGTAAGTGCCGGGCAGATTGTACAGACGCTGTGGCCCGAGCGATGAAAACTTTTGCCGCGTCGCATCGTCGAGTTCAGAAATCACCTCTCTCGAGACACAAACGCCCCCCGGTCGCGCCAGCGTTTCAAGGCGCGCGGCAACGTTGACAGCATGACCGAACACATCGCCCTGCGTCAGTTCCACCTTCCCGGCGTTTATCCCGATCCGAAAAGCATAGTCGGCTGTATCGGTTTCAATACGCGACTGGACATCCAATGCGAAATCGACCGCATCCTGACAGCTGTCGAACAGGGCCAGAACACCGTCACCCGTCGTTTTCACCACACGCCCTGAATGGCGGTCCCCGTAGCGGTCGAAGATGCCGAAACAACTGTGGATAAAGCGCAGCGTCTGCGCTTCGTCTTCGGCCATGTGCTGGCTATATGCGACAAGATCGGCAAACAATATCACCTGCGGCCGCGCCGCTGCGATATCATCCGTTTCATAGTGCGCGGTTAGACTACGAACCATTGCAATTACCGCCTCCGCGGAATGACACTTTGAAATATATCATGGATGGACAAGGTGAACCAAGGCGATTTGAAAGACAATTTCGACCTGATCCCCATAGAGCGACCCGGCGATCCGTGCAGCTATGCCTTTTGCATCCCCAATCAGCAGGCATATGCGCGCTGGCCCAAATTTCCGGCAGCGGCACGGCCGACATCGGGCCGCGCGGCGGCAGGCCGTGGGCTCGATCCCGCCCAATGCGAGGCAAGCGCGCTCGGCGAAGCCATCGAACTTGCCAGCGTCTGCGCATGGGGCGACGAAACGCTGGTCACGGCGACCCTGCATGAGCTTGGCCCCGCTGCGCTGTCGCCAGTTGACGTGAATGGCTTTTCCGCGCGGCAGCTGGCGGAGCGAAGCCAGTGGAATACATCTCCCTTCGCCGCGTTGGACTGGCGCCCGCCCCCGTTCGACGCAACCCATCCGATCGACTGGATGCCCGCAACGCTGAGCACCGGAGCGCGTTGCTTCGTTCCCGCCGATTTCGTGCTGGTCGGCCGCAGACAGAAAAACGATGCGATGGCCGTCTCTCTTGCCACCACTTCCGGCTGTGCCTGCGGGCCGACGCCCGATGCGGCCAGGCTGCGCGCGCTCCTTGAGGTGATCGAGCGGGACGCCGTCGGGCAATGGTGGTACCGCCCGCGTCCCCGCCCGCGCATGCCCCTTGACATGCTGGACCTGCCGCCAGCGCTCGCCCGATACATCGAGGTACGCACGCGGCGCACGATCCTGCTGGATCTGACCACGGAACTGGGCGTGCCGGTCACGGCGGCTGTTTCGTGCCAGCCGGACGGCAAGGGGATCGCCCTTGGGTTCGGCTGCGCGCCAAACCCCGTCTGCGCCGGGCGCTCCGCGGTGACAGAGCTGTTCCAGACTGAAATCGGGCTTTCCCAACGCGCAGAACAGGGCGATCCATTGCTTGATATCTGGCAGCATGAGGCGACATTCGACACGCTGCCCGTCTCGGATGCG
Source organism: Sulfitobacter sp. (assembly GCA_041573235.1). Lineage (GTDB taxonomy): Bacteria > Pseudomonadota > Alphaproteobacteria > Rhodobacterales > Rhodobacteraceae > Sulfitobacter. The sequence goes on from JBFFQZ010000210.1 coordinate 3,315, forward strand.
GTCACGCCCCCCGCAGACCCCGCGCCCGGCGACCTCGACGCCCTCATCGCGCGGCTCATGCGGTACGTAAAAACCTGCGCCTTCGTCGATCTGACGCGCCCGCAATTCGGACGCCATGTCTTTCGCGCGGTCGTGCCCGGCATGTGGTCGGACAAGCCGCGCCTTGCCGGTTTCGAACGGCTCGGCACACCTGAACCCCGGCACTTTCTGCCCCTGCTGGTCTAGCCACCGGCGCACACAGCGCAACACGCACCATCTCGATCAGCCACCGAAAAGCGCCCTCAGCCGCTGGAGAAATCCGCACCGCAACCGCGCGGCGCCGCGAAACGTCCCGGGATCCTCGCCCCTCTTGTCTTGCACCCTTCCGTAAATACCTTCCAACGCTTGCCCCCGGCGTCCCCCCAACCCATATTGACCTCATGATCCGCGTTGTCCCGATCCTGCTTGCCGTACTCTACGGGTTTGCCATGTACCGCTTTTCCGTCTGGCGGACGGGCCGCGAACTCAACGAGAAATCAACGATCCTTGCCGATCCGGCCCTCAAGGACATGAGCGCGCGCATGGCCCGTGCGCTGGATCTGCCCCGCATCAAGGTACACATCTACGAGATTGAGCCGGTCAACGGGCTGGCCGCCCCAGACGGGCGGATCTTCATCACCCGTGGCTTCTACAACAAGTTCCGCGCGGGCGAGGTCACCGCAGAAGAGCTCGCCTCCGTCATCGCACATGAGCTGGGCCATGTGGCGCTGGGACATTCACGGCGACGGATGATCGACTTTTCGGGGCAGAACGCCATGCGCGCGGCCCTTGGCATGGTGCTGAGCCGGTTCATCCCGGGTATCGGCATGTGGATTGCCAACATGCTGACCACCTTGTTGGCCGCCAAACTGTCGCGCAGCGACGAATACGAGGCGGACGCCTATGCCGCCGCGCTGCTGACCAAGGCCGGCATCGGCGTCGCCCCGCAAATCTCGCTGTTTCACAAGCTGGACGCGCTGACCAAATCCGGCGGCGGCAGACCGCCCGCATGGCTGATGAGCCACCCCAGAACAGAAGATCGCGTCAAGGCGCTGAGCGCGTTGCAGGCTCGCTGGGACAGCTGAGCGCCCCCCCCGCACCGAGAGCTGCTAGCCCTGCGTCAGCGCCTTGCCCAGCCGGGGCAGCCGCGCCTTTTTCATCAACGCCCGCAGCGTCCAACCGGCGCCCGATAACCTGCAGGCCTCCCGCAGCACGGCGGCGGCCACGTCGGCGACTGCGCCGGGGGCCGCATGATAATGGCCCAGCAGAAAGGCATCGGGATCGTTCCGGCTCAGCCCTTCTTCGCCCAGGATCTGCCGCGGAAAATCCTTGGCATTCAGCGTGATGATCCCGTCGGCGTGGCCTGCCACGGCTGCGGCCAGCACGTGGATGTCATCCGGATCTGGCAGCCACAGCCGCGCCTCCAAACCCGGCCGAGGCGCCACGCTGGCACGTGGAAAGGCCGCCTGCGTCAAGGCAATCTCACCGCGGGCCTGCGCCTCACCGGCGGATCCCAGCTTGCGCGCGGCCAGCGCCCATTCCTCAAGCAGTCGCGCGGACCACAGCGGCTGATAGGCCCCTGTGCGCGCCACGCCCAACAGCATCTCGCGCATCACCGTGGGATAGAGCACGCAGGCATCCAGCAGCATCTTCATGCTAGAGGTGGAAAAACAGCGCTTTGAGATAACCGCTTTCCGCAAGCTGCGGCAGTTGCGGATGGTCCGCCCCGGCAAAGCCCGTGTGGATCAGCGACGCGCGCCGCCCGGCCCGGCCGATGCCGCGCACGCTTGCGACCCGAAACTGGGTCAGGTCCGCCGCATGGCTGCAGGAACACAAGCCCAGAATACCGCCCTCGGCCACCAGCGGCGCGGCCAGCCGGGCAATGCGCTCATAGGCACGCAAACCGGCCTCAAGCGCCGGTTTGGCGGGTGCAAAGGCAGGCGGGTCGCAGATCACCACGTCGAACTCCGCGCCCTCTTCGCGCAGCGCCGTCAGCACGTCAAAGGCATCGCCCTGCCGTATGTTGACCTTGTCCGCCACCCCCATCGCCGCGGCACCCTCTTCGGCCAGCGCCAGCGCCGGGGCCGACCCGTCCACGCAGAGCGCCGACGCAGCGCCGCCCGCCACCGCGGCCAGTCCGAAGCCGCCCACATGGGCAAACACATCCAGAACCCGCGC
>JBFFQZ010000211.1:0-5491 GCA_041573235.1 Sulfitobacter sp.
AGTAAGTGTCGCGTGAGTAGAGGTGGTGTTCCTGGTTTATTTGGTTGCAGACGGAGGCGTGAACGGCGGCGAATTTCCGCAGACATCGGATCTTCTGGGCACGTTTACGACGGATTGCAGCGGCAAACAGCGGGCCGAACCTGTTCCACCAGAACCGAACCGTTTCGTTGCTGATTTCGATGCTACGTCCACGCAGAAGATCCTCCACGTTTCGAAGCGAAAGTGGAAACCGGACGTACATCGTGACCGCCAAACGGATGATCTGGGGGTTACTGTGAAAGCCCTTGAAAGGATCTGTTTTCGTCATGTGAGAAGGCTACAAAATCACCCTGCCACCTCAACTCAAATCCTTCTGACAAGACCTTCAATACCCCTTTCGCGAAGCAATTTACCTCTGACCGACCTTGTGGTTCTTGAAGAGCGTCTTGTACTCGCGCGGTTGCGAACGCCAGTACTGGTGCGGGGCATTTATCTCAGCCCCCAGTTCTGCCGCGGCGTGCCAAGGCCAGCGCGGATTATAGAGCATTCCCCGCGCAAGAGCGATTGCATCGGCGTCGCCCTTATCCAGGATCGCTTCCGCATGTGATGGCTCGGTGATGAGGCCAACGGCTATGGTCGGCAACCCAACTTCGTCCTTCACTCTCGCGGCTAATGGCACCTGGTAGCCATCGGACAGTGGAATGTCCTGTTTCGGCGAAACGCCCCCCGAAGAGGCATGAATTGCCGCGCAGCCCCGTTCCCTGAGAACATTGCCGAACGCGACTGTGTCCTCTATGTCCCAGCCGCCCGGGACCCAGTCTGTCGCAGATACGCGAACCCAGACCGGAAAATCTTCGGGGACGGCAGCCTTGACCGCGTCGAAGACTTCCAACGGGAAACGCATCCGGTTTTCCAGACTGCCGCCATAAGCATCCGAGCGCTGGTTTGCGATGGGCGACAGGAATTGATGCAGCAGATAGCCATGCGCCATATGCACTTCGATACCACGAAAGCCCAGGGCCACAGATCGCCGGGCAGACGCGGCGAAGTCTTCCCGAACCTTGGCAAGACCCGCGTCATCAAGCGCTAGAGGCGCATCCTCTCCCTCGGCATGGGGCAATGACGAGGGCGCGACGGCCTTCCAGCCCTCGGGTTCATCCGGCCGGATCTGTGCCCCGCCATCCCACGGTGCCTGGCTAGAGGCCTTGCGCCCAGCATGGCCAAGCTGGATGACTAAAGGCGAGGTTGCGTATTTATTTACCGCGTCCATCACGCGTTTCAGCGCGGTTTCGTTCTCGTCGGAGTACAGACCCAGATCACCAGGTGTGATCCGCCCCTCGGGTGAGACGGCCGTCGCCTCGATAACGAGCATTCCGGCCCCTGACTGAGCAAGGTTACCCAGATGGATAAGGTGCCAATCCTGCGCGTTTCCGTCGACTGCGGAGTATTGGCACATCGGTGCAATCACGATCCGGTTCTCAAGCTCCAGCGGCCCAAGCATCCATGGTGAGAAGAGTTTGCTCATTCGATCTATTCCTTGCTCAATCACGCGATACGCTCCTGCCCGAGGTCAGAATCCATCGCCAGTAGATGACCAGGCTCCAGACTTATTGATTGTCAGAGCCAGGACAAAACGGTTGCGGCGAGGGCGACAGCGGAGAGGAAGTCCTTGAGTTACCTGTCTAAGCACGTTCTCATCCGCTGCCAACCCTTGAGCCGACAAGCACGTCAACCTGCCGCAACTTCTTGACGATCCCCTCGGGCTTGTGCTGCTTGTTCGCCTCTGCATCCCAGATATAACGGTGGACCTATTCAAATGGGGAGGCTCATTCCCAATCAGGATTTGTCCGACAACATCTGTTCGACCAGAATTTGTACCCGGAGAGCTTCCTGCAGCGTGGCAAGCCTATTCGGTTTCCGATCAAGACAAAGCAGCAGATCGTCCAACTGGGCTTTCAAACTGGTGGCCCGAGGGTCCTGGGGCCGTTCGGCGATCTGGGTAAATGGTCCGCCGTCGGACACTTCATCAACGTAGAAGTCCAAGATGCGTCGGCTGGTCAGTGATCCCTTGATGGTCAATTCTTGCCGGTCCGGCTGGGCGCCGCCCACGCTGACCATGACGCTGACGGGACGACCGTCGCGCGTTTCCAACCGTGCCAGCAATTGTGTTTCGCACAAATCGGTATCCTTCGGATAAGACGGACGTGCCCAAACGACCGAAAGCGGGCCCAGAATACGTTCCGAAAAAAACAGAAAATGCGAAATCACCTCCCGCGTCGGACCGCCCTCGTCCCGAAATCTCAGCCAATCAGCTGCCTTTTGCCACGCGCGCGGCCATGCTGAGTACGTCACAACGATATCTGCGCCCAGGATATCTCCCATTGCACCCGCTTGTGCCGCTTCGTTCACACCGGTCAGGGCTGCACCAGCCGCTTGGGTGAAATTGACCGCAGCAGGAACATTACGCGCCTCCAAATGAGCAACGAGCGCTTTGCTTTCCGCGATATCAACACCAAGCGGTTTTTCCAAAAATATGGATTTGCCCATATCCGCTGCAGCCAGAGCATAGGCCTTACGTGGTACAGGCGGACAAGCCAGATAGACAAGGTCTGCGGTCGCAATCGCGTCTTCTGCTGTATTTGTGATCCGCGCGTCCGGTACGAGCGCACGCGCGGCACTGCAGGCCGCTGGATCCGGATCCCACAACGCGACCGGTGTAAATCCGGGATGCAACGCCATATGTTCGGCCATCCGGCGGCCCATGATCCCCAAGCCAATAATAGCGGTTTTCACACTCATATTCTGCTCCTTTAGTCGCCTCTTGGCTGACAAGTGGTCGTGAAATTCGAAAGACCTTCGGCAAAGCGGTCTGGTAACACTAGAAACTGCGCATGACCAATACCCCCCGTATGCAACGTATTACCCATTCTCCAAGCAGCGGGCAGCAGCCTGCCCTGTCGATGCCGTGACAAGGCCCTGTCTGTGTAGACGGCCTCGCTTTCAGGCTTGTCAGAGGCTCCGTGCCCGGGAAGATCCATGGCGACAAGATGACACCGCTCTTGCAGCCTTTTCAGAAGTGGTCGCCCGCACATGAATTGCTGGACCCAGCCATGGATCAACAAAATAGCAGAGAGTGTCGCATCACCGACCGCGGTATATGCAATGCGGGTGCCATCGGATGATGTGGTGTATGGGGTCGACATACTGATCATTCCCAGCGAAGCCAAAAAGGGGAAGGCAAACGCTAAATTTCCAAAATTGTGCTGCCCATCGTCTGACGCGCCTCTAAGGCTTCATGCGCTTTGGCAACGTCCTTTAGGGCGAACCGCTGGCCGATGACGATCTTGACGTCTCCTGAAAGGACTTTGTCACCCAGATGCTTTGCCATTGCCTGACAGGTGGCGTGATCGCCGATATGTGTGAATATCGTCGGGCGGGTGATCTTCAACGATCCTTTTTTTCCAAGAACGCCGATGTCCAACGGGGGGACCGGCCCTGATGCATTGCCAAAACAGATCATCATGCCCAGCGGCTTGAGAGAGTTCAGGGACCCTTCAAATGTGTCCTTGCCGACCGCGTCCATGACGACATCAACGCCTTTGCCGTCGGTAAGTTTGCGCACTTCTGCGGCCCAATCAGCCGTCCGGTAATTGATGCAGTGGGCGGCCCCATGCGCAAGGGCAAGCGCGCATTTTTCATCTGTGCCAGCCGTGCCGATCAGCGTGATCCCTTCTGAACGCGCCCATTGGCATGCCAAAAGACCGACACCCCCGGCGGCCGCATGGAACAAAACCGTGTCACCGGATTTCAATGGCGTTGTACGGTGGAAAAGGTATTCGACGGTCATACCCTTCAGCATCATCGCGGCACCCTCTTCAAAAGAGATGCCGTCGGGCAGTGGACAGACCTGTGCTGCGGGCATAACGCGAGCTTGCGCATAGGCGCCGGGCGGTTGCGACGCATAGGCCACGCGGTCACCGACTTTCAGGTGCGTGACACCTGCGCCGATTGCTTCGACAATGCCCGCGGCTTCCATGCCCATCGCGTGTGGCAATTGCATTGGGTAGAGCCCAGTGCGCTGATACACATCAATAAAGTTCAGGCCCACGGCCTTATGGGAGATCCGGACCTCTCCCTGACCCGGTTCCCCGAGCTCGATGTCCACCAGCTTGAACTGCTCAGGTCCGCCATGCGCTTCGATGATTGCCGTGAGTGCCATGTTAGTCTTTCTATTTTTGATCAGATTTTAGCGGGGCTAAAGATATCTTCATACTGCGCACGCAGGACGTTTTTTTGCAATTTCCCCATCGTGTTGCGCGGGAATTCTTTCATCACAATCAACTTTTTGGGCTGTTTGAACCGCGCGAGTTGATCCCCCAGAGTGACCATGATGGCGTCGGTCGATAAGGTGGCGCCAGGTTCCGCCACAAGCAGCCCGATCACGCTCTCGCCGAAATCAGGATGCGGCACCCCGATGACGGCGCTTTCCAGAACGCCGGGTTGATCGTCAAGGATCAGCTCAATCTCTTTGGGGTAGATGTTGTAGCCACCCGAAATGATCAGGTCCTTGTTGCGACCCACAATCGTGACGTAGCCATCGGGGCTAATCAGCCCCAGATCGCCAGTGATAAAGAAACCATCCGCCCGCAGGTCTTCGGCGGTTTTTTCCGGCATCTGCCAATAGCCCTGAAAGACATTTGGCCCCCGCACTTCGATCTGGCCGATTTCACCATTGGCGACAGTTTCACCTGACGCAGGATCGGTGATTTTGAGTTCAACGCCGGGCAGCGGAAATCCGACAGTTCCTGCGCGGCGCTCACCGTCATAGGGGTTGGAGGTGTTCATATTGGTTTCGGTCATCCCGTAGCGTTCCAGGATACGGTGCCCGGTACGCTTTTCAAAGCGGACATGGGTTTCCGCCAGCAAAGGTGCGGACCCCGACACAAACAGCCGCATATGCGCGGTCAATTCAGCGGTAAAGCGGGGGTCGTCCAACAGCCGCGTATAAAACGTCGGCACACCCATCATTGTGGTGGCCTGCGGCATAAAGCCGATCATCTGATCCATGTCCAGCTTGGGCAAAAATATCATCGACCCGCCAGCGACAAGCGTGACATTGCTTGCCACAAAAAGCCCGTGCGTATGGAAAATCGGCAGGGCGTGCAGCAGGATATCCGCATCTGTAAACCGCCAGTATTGCGCCAGTGTTTGCGCGTTTGAGACAAGGTTGGCCTGCGTCAGCATCGCGCCCTTGGACCGACCGGTTGTGCCTGACGTGTAAAGAAATGCAGCCAGATCATCAGGCGCGCGGTTGACCGTTTCAAATGCTTCGGGCTGGTCCTTGGCAAGCTCTGGAAACGTGCCGCTCCCATCGGGGTTCAGCGTGCGTAACGCCGCCTCATAGGACGCAGCAATCGGGGTCAGCGCGTCTGCGGCACCGTCCGTGGCAAGCACAAGCTTTGCACCGGAATTGCCAATGAAATAGTCGAGTTCATTGGCCGTGTAACCGGTG
>JBFFQZ010000212.1:0-5490 GCA_041573235.1 Sulfitobacter sp.
CCGAGGCCGGAGTCATTTCGATGTAATATATCGTGGCGCCGGTGCGTTGCGCGACCCCTGCTACCGAGGTCGCCTGACAGGCATAGCCCTGCGCGCGGGCCAGTCCTTCGATCCACGAGGTCAGCACCCCGCCGCCCTGCCCGCCCACGGCCATGACCGCCAGCTTGATGATCTGCGACACCGCCGTGTCGGGGGTTTCGGGGGCGTGCATGTTCATCAGAAAGCTCCGTCAAGACGCAAGCGTCTGGCATCGCGGCGCGCTTGCAGCCAGCCGATGATCCGGGCTCGCAAACCCGCGCGCCAACGCTCGGCGCCCTTTGGGTTGTGCACCACGTCGGCCCGGTAGAACGACGGGCACAGCACGGCGGCATCCGCCACTTCGCCACAGTTTCCACAGCCCACGCAGGTCTGGTCGATATGCGCGACCGGATCGTCACGCAGCGGGTCGTCAAGACGTTTCAACGACAGCGACGGGCAGCCCGACAGCCGGATACAGGCGTGATCGCCGGTGCAGACGTCACCGTCCACGCCAAAGCGGGGCACGTCCACGCGGCGGCCCTGTTTGATCGCCTGCGTGCGCAACGGCTTTTCGCGGCGCTGCTTGTTGAGCATGCATTCGGACGACGCGACAATCACCTTGGGCCCCTTGAAGTCGGTGGTCAGCGCCTCGCGCAGGGTATCGCGGACGCGGGCCACGTCATAGGTGTGGTCGATCTGGCGGATCCACTGCACGCCCACGCCCCTGAGCGCGGCCGAGATCGGGTTGTTGGTGGCCTTGGTATCGTTATGCGCGCGCGATGACAGGATGTCCTGCCCGCCCGTGGCGGCGGAATAGTAGTTGTCGACGATCATCACCACGTTGTCGGATTTATTGAACACCATGTTGCCGATCGAGCTGGAGAGCCCGTTGTGCCAGAACCCGCCGTCTCCGAGGATCGAGATCGCGCGCCGCGTGCCGCCCCCGTCGAACGCCGCATTGGCGGCAGGTCCCAGGCCGTAGCCCATGGTCGCCCCGCCGATCTCGAACGGGGGCAGCGATCCGAACAGATGGCAGCCGATGTCGCCGGTGATCTGGTGCTTGCCCAATTCCTGCTCAACCAGCTTCATGCCGGCAAAGATCGGCCGCTCGGGACAGCCGGTGCAAAAGCCGGGCGGGCGGATCGGCACGGTCTTGCCGAGGTCGGGAATGTCTGGGCCTTGCGTATTGGGCGCGCGGATCTTGTCGGGCAGCATCTGCGGCGCGGCCTGCCGCAGAAACGCCGTCACGCCGTCCAGCATGACCTGACCGGTGTATTCCCCCGCCATGGGCAGCACGTCCTTGCCATAAAGCCTCAGCGTCTGCCCGCCCCGGTACAGGAACGACCCCAGCTGTTGCTCGATATGTTCGGGTTGGCCTTCCTCGACGACAAGGATGTGATCCTTGCCCGCGCAGAACCGGTCAAATTCGTCGCGGACCAGCGGATAAGTCACGTTGAGCACGTAAAGCGGCACGTCGCTGGTGCCGAACGCATCCGCCAGCCCCAGCCGCTGCAGCGCACGGATGACGCCATTGTACATGCCGCCCTGCACGACGATGCCCAGCGGCGCGGTTTCGGGGCCGAACATCTCGTTCAGGCCCCGCTGCTGGATGAATGCCTCGGCGGCGGGCCAGCGGTTCGCGATCTTGTCCTGCTCGTGAACATAGCTCATCGGGGGCAGCACAACGCGGTTGAAGTCCGACTGCGGGTCGGCGATCGCCTGTTTCATGGTCAACGGTGGCGGCACGTTGTCGCGCGTCGCAAAGCTGCCGGTGACGTGGCACGAGCGGATGCGCACCATCAACATCACCGGCGTGTTGGACGCCTCGCTGAGTTCGAAACCGTCCTTTACCGCCTTGGTGATCGACGGCAGGTTGGGGCGCGGATCGAGCAGCCAGAACTGCGATTTCATCGCAAATCCGTGGCTGCGCTCCTGCATGATCGACGATCCCTCGCCATAATCCTCGCCCACGATGATCAACGCGCCGCCGTTGACGCCGCTTGAGCACAGGTTCGCCAATGCGTCCGAGGCGACATTGACCCCGACCGGACCCTTGAACGTGACGGCGCCGCGGATCGGGTAATGCACGGACGCGGCCAGCATGGCGGCGGCGGCGGCTTCCGATGCGTTGGCCTCGAACCGCACGCCCAACTCGGCCATCAGGTCCTCGGCATCGGCCAGCACGTCCATCAGGTGGCTAATCGGCGCGCCTTGATAGCCGCCAACATAGCCCACACCGTTTTCCAGCAACGCCTTGGTGATCGCAAGAATGCCTTCACCGGTAAAGACATCGCCATCGCCTTTACGCAGGTGTTCCACCTCTGCCTTGAAGGAGCGTTCAGCCATGGGTCATGCGCCGATCTGAGGCGGCGCCGGTGCACGCAGGCACCCTCCGCAGGGGGCGGCCCAAAGGCCAACAGACCGTGTCATAGCACATCTCGGTGCCTCCCTTTGCTTCGTTGCGGCCACGATCAGAAATCATGTTTGCGCACGTTACGCAGAATTTTCTGCAGCGTGCCGATGAAAGCGTGTTTTTCATCCGCCTCTACGCCTTTGAACATCGCCTCATAGGCCGCGGCCATGAACGGCCACAGACGGTGATACGCTTCGCGCCCTTCATCGGTAAGGAAAACGCGTGTGGCGCGGCTGTCCGCCGGATCAGTGGCGCGGCGGATGAAACCGCTTTGATCCAGTTGGTCCAGCGCCCGGCTCAGCGTCGATGGCTGCACTACCGCATAGACCGCGAGTTCGCGGATCATGATACCGTCGATCACCGACAATACGGCGAGCGACCGCATCTGTGGGGTGGTCAGACCCAACTCTGCCATCTCGGCCTTAAGCACTGCGTTGTAGCGGCCGATGATCCGGTTCATCAGGTAGGGGGCAAAGTTTTCGAGCCCGATTTCCCCAAGGCGCGGGGGGGAGTGTAGATCCGGCTTTTCGTGTCTGGTCATGCGCACATCCGTCCCCTGGCACCGTTGCCCGGGCGCGCCTGACCCGCGCCCCGCACCACAGGCAGCGGGCCGGTCAGGAACGGCACGCCAATCACATTGTAGCGTGCCCCCGGCAAGTTGGCTCCGTCCAAGGCATGCCCCCACCCGGCAATGCGGTCCTCGCGTTCGATCACCGACAAGTTGCCCGATTGCCCCGCCGCAACCGGCGCGTGGTCGCCAAGGCCAATGATGAGGGAACCGAACGCCATCGCTCAGCCCTTGGGCACCAGTGCAAGCGCACGGATCGGACTGCCGGTGCCGCGCTTGATCTTCAAGGGCGCGGCAATCAGGATCGCGCCCTTCGCGGGCAGCTTGTCGAGGTTGGCAAGGCTTGCCAGCCCAAAGCAATTGTCGCGGTGCAAAAGGTTGTGTGCTGGGTAGGGTGGCTCCATCCCGCCCGCCTGCCCTGCGTCGGTGCCGATGCATTGCGTGCCCCAGCCGACGATTTTCTTGCTCAGCAGATATTCGATGCAATCGGGGGTCGGTCCGGGAGAGTGGGGCCCTGTTTCGTCCGCGTTCAGGAACTTTGCCTCGTCGTCCACCCGCGCATCCCAATCCGTGCGCATCACAACCCATTCGCCCGCCTTGATCTCGCCGTGCTCTGCCTCCCACGCCTTCACGCCATCGGCGGTCAGCAGAAAATCCTCGTTCTCGGCACTTTGCGCCGAGCAGTCGATCACGTTGACCGGCGCCACAAGGCGCTGCACGTCAAGGCTGTCGGTATAGCCATCAGGATAGTCCTTGCCGGTGATCCAGTGGTGCGGCGCGTCGAAGTGCGTTCCGGAGTGTTCACCCAGAACCATCCAGTTCCACGCAAAGAAGGGGCCATCAATGTCATATTCCGAGATCTTGTGGATCTCGACCTTCGGGGTATTCTTCGCGAAATCCGGGGGCAGTTTCAAAATAGGCGTGTCAGGCCCCAGCACACCCGAACAATCCACGACTTCCACCCCACCAGAGGCCAACATCGCCCCCAGATTGCTGACAACATCCGCTGCGCTCATCTTGTATTCTCCCTGATTGTTTCGTGACGGGGGCGCGATGGTTCCGCGCTCCGGCTGACGCTCGGATGCTAGGCAGATTTAAATGCGTTTGCAATTATCTTCCTTCACCAGGCCCATGCCGGGGTCGCCCGAACCTGCGGGCATCTCATCGGCACAAGTGAGCAACTCTGTTGCGTCGGATGCCCTGCCTGACGCACGCGGGCATCCCCCCGACCGGGCAAATCAATCACCGGAACCCGGAGATCATGGCCAGTTTAGGTGCATATGCACATTTGTGCTGAAATCCCTTGAATGCCAAGGTCGTTGAAGCGCGTTTGATCCGTGCCAAATTCCGCCAGATACCGCCCCCTCCGACGGCCGATGCGCCACGCACGATGTCGGAAAGGTGAATTGCCGGAATTCGCCGCCTGAGGTATATTCGAACCATTTCAGGAGATTGACAGATGAAACGAATTGGCATCACCGTGGCAGCCGCATCCCTTTTGGCCGTCGGCATCGCCCATGCAGAACCTTTTCGCGCCGAAAGCAGGGTCTACGTGACGCCTTTGGGCGATGGCACGTTTTCAATACCGGCATCCACCCCCTATGGCAGCGTGGGCGCCTGGTGCGCTGCTGCGGATTACGCGATCGACGTGCTCAGGGTGGCTGGCACGACACGGCTCTATGTCTTGCAGCCGCAGACGTTACCAAGCTCTGACGTGATCTTCGGCACTTCGCCCCGCGGTGTCACCCCGATCAGCACCCTGACGCCCTCGGGCGGTTTACGCACACCCGGTGCGAACCTGTCCGTCGACCACGCCTATCAGTTTTGTCATGATGTCCGGCTGCGCGACCGACCCTGATGCCGGGCTCAGGCCTCTTGCGCGCAGGGCCGGGCACGGGCCCCGCGCGCGGCCGATCGGTGTGACGTCCTTGATCGGTCCTGAGCCGACAGCCCCCCGGTCAGGCGCCCTGTCGTGACGCAAGCAGGGCCACCACGACAACCACCAGCATCGCCGCCGCCATGCCGATGTTGATCATGCGCTGGGTGCGATGGCTGAGGTTCAGGCTGCCAAGCGAGGCGCCGGCACCCAACCAAATCAGGTGGACCGGCACCCAGATCGCGTTGAACACGATCAGCTTGATGATGATCTCCCAGACCGGTGCCTCCGGCAGGAAGGCAAACCCCGAGAACAGCGCGGTCGAGACCACGTAAGCCTTGGTGTTGACGAATTGCAGCGTCAGACCGTTGCGAAACCCCAGTGGCCGCTCGGCCGCAGTGAACCCGATCCGGGACCCCGCGCTAGCCACCCGCCACGCAAGATACAGCAGATAGCCGACCGACGCGAACAACAGCACCTGCCGCAGCCCCGGCACCGCCAGCACCAAGGCGGCCAGGCCGGTGATGACCAGCATCATGTTGATGAAGCCCCCCACGCCCAGCCCGCCGACAAAGCCGAAGCCCGCCCGCATGCCATAGGCCGCGCCGATACCGG
>JBFFQZ010000213.1:0-5467 GCA_041573235.1 Sulfitobacter sp.
CAACTGGATGGCCAGTTCGTCGCCCACCACATCGGGGCGCGTTGAAAGCACCTGTCCGAACTTGATGTAGGCCGGGCCCAGCGCGGTCAGGGCACGCGTTGCCGGGGGCATGGTCACATCGCCCTTGATGCCCAGCCAGCGGAAGGGCCAGACCATGCCGCGCAGCACGATCCGTACCAATCGCGGGGCGCTGAATGCGTCAAGCACAACCTCCATCGCGCCGGTCCGCTCAAGCGTGGCGCCGGTACGGATCAGCCGCCAGATGTTATGAGGTCCGCGCATCTCAGATCTTCCAGCCGGAATGCAGCGCTGCGATTCCCAAGCTCAGGTTGCGATATTTCGCCTGTTCGAAACCGGCCGATTTCACCATGCCGAGGAATGTTTCCTGATCCGGAAATTTTCTTATGGATTCAACAAGATACTGATAACTGTCACGATCGTTCGCGATGATCTTTCCCATGGTCGGGATCACGTTGAAGGAATAACGGTCATAGGCCCATTGCATCGCCGGATTGGGGATCTGGCTGAACTCCAGCACCATCAGGCGGCCCCCCGGTTTCAGCACGCGATAGGCTTCGTTCAGGGCTTCCTGCGGGCGGGTCACGTTCCTGATGCCAAAGGAAATCGTATAGACGTCAAAGCTGTTGTCCTCAAAGGGCAGGGCCATGGCGTCGCCGACAACCCAGTCCAGCATCCCGGCCATCTGTTCGGCTTCGGCACGCTTGCGGCCTTCGATCAGCATCGGTTCGGTCAGATCCAGAACCGTTGCATGGGCATATCCCGCGCGCTTGAGATAGCGAAAGCTGATGTCGCCCGTGCCGCCTGCGACATCCAGCAGCTGGGTGCCCGCGCGCGGGGCCAGCCAATCCATCATCGCATCTTTCCAGACGCGATGGATGCCCATGGACATCACGTCGTTCATCACATCGTATTTCGACGCGACAGACCCGAAGACGCCGCGCACGCGCCCGGCCTTTTCCGACTCGGGTACATCCTGAAATCCGAAATGCGTGGTTCTGTTCTCTTGCTCGTCCATCTGGCCTTGCCGTTCCTTGTTCTCACCCTTCTTATAGGGCGCGGACAGGGGCCTGCAATGCGCCCCTTGTCGCGTCCGTAGCCGCAGTCATGCCCATAAGGTGGCCCCATGCCCGAATTGCCCGAGGTTGAAACCGTCCGCCGTGGCCTTGCCCCGGTGATGGAGGGGCAGGTGATCGCACTGGCGCGGGTCAACCGTCCCGATTTGCGCTGGCCCTTTCCGGCGGATATGGCGGCGCGTCTGACCGGGCGGCGCGTGCTGCGGCTGCGGCGCCGGTCGAAATACATCCTTGCCGATCTCGACAGCGGCGAGACGCTGTTGATCCACCTGGGCATGTCGGGCCGGATGCTGGTGTCAGGCGATCCGCTGGGGCGCTTCGTGCATGATCACCCGGCGGCGGAAAAACACGACCATGTTGTGCTGGACATGGATAATGGCGCGCGGATCACCTTCAACGATCCGCGGCGCTTCGGCGCGATGGACCTGCTTGAGACGGCAACGGCCGATCAGCACAAGCTGCTGGCGCTGATCGGCCCGGAACCCCTGGGCAACGATTTCAGCGAGCCTTACCTGGTCGCGGCCTTCAAGGGGCGCAACACGCCCGTGAAATCGGCGCTGCTGGATCAGCGCATCGTGGCGGGCCTGGGCAATATCTATGTGTGCGAGGCACTGTTCCGCGCCCGTATTTCGCCGCGCCGCAAGGCGGGGCAGATCGCTGCGGCGCGGGTGGCCGGACTGGTGCCGGTCATTCGCCAGGTATTGGCCGAGGCGATCGAGGCTGGCGGATCATCCTTGCGCGATTTCCGGCAGGCCGATGGCGAACTGGGCTATTTTCAGCACAGCTTCGATGCCTATGGCCGCGAGGGGGAACCCTGCCGCGCGGAAGGCTGTACCGGCACCATCGCGCGGATCGTGCAGTCGGGGCGGTCAAGCTTCTACTGTCCGCTCTGCCAAAGATAACTTGATCCGCGCCGCCAAGCTGATACTCAATCGGGTTTGTCGATAACAAGCGAAAGCAGAATTCATGGCCTATGAGACGATCATCGTCGAAGTAGAAGACCACGTAGCCCTTATCACGCTGAACCGCCCCAATGCCCTGAACGCGTTGAACGACCAGCTGCTGGGCGAGCTGGCGGATGCGCTGACCGGGTGCCAGAACAACGAAAAGGTGCGCTGCATCGTCATCACCGGGTCGGAAAAGGCATTCGCCGCAGGGGCCGACATCAAGATGATGTCCGAGAAATCCTTTGTGGATGTCTTCGCGGGTGACCTCTTCACGCCTGAAAGCGAACAGATCCTGCGCGTGCGCAAGCCGATCATCGCGGCCGTGTCTGGCTATGCGCTGGGCGGCGGGTGCGAATTGGCGATGATGTGCGATTTCATCATTGCCTCCGACACTGCCAAGTTCGGCCAGCCCGAGATCAACCTGGGCGTCGTCGCGGGCCTGGGGGGCACGCAGCGCCTGACCCGTGCGATCGGCAAGGCCAAGGCGATGGACATGAACCTGACCGGCCGCTTCATGGATGCCGAGGAAGCCGAGCGTTCGGGCCTCGTGTCCCGCGTGGTGCCCGCGAAGAAGCTGATGGAAGAGGCGATGGGCGCGGCCCAGAAGATCGCCGAGAAAAGCATGATCACCGTCATGGTCGTCAAGGAAGCCGTGAACCGGTCCTTCGAGACGACCCTGCGCGAGGGCCTGCTGTTCGAACGCCGCGTGTTCCATTCGCTTTTTGCCAGCGAAGACCAGAAGGAAGGCATGGCCGCCTTCATGGAAAAACGCACGCCCCAGTTCCGCGACCGCTGAATCAGGGCAGGGGGCCAGAGGGAGGGCCGGCAGACACGCCGGCCCTGTTATTTTTGCGGTTTCCAATCGGCGCGAAATCCCGTAAGGACCCCGCTACATGCGCGTGAGACCCGCTCTGGTCAGAATCAGCCGGTTGATGAAACCCGGTCCGGGCCTTTTGCGCGATAGATATTCAACTGACCCGGAAAGTGGGAAAACATCATGGCAAATTCGCCCCAGTCCAAGAAACGCGCCCGTCAGAACGAAGCCCGTTTCGCTGTCAACAAGGCCCGTCGTTCGCGCATCCGTACCTTCATCCGCAAGGTCGAAGAAGCCATCGAATCTGGTGACAAGACCGCCGCTGCCGCAGCACTTCAGGCTGCACAGCCTGAAATGATGCGCGGCGTCACCAAAGGTGTGTTGCACAAAAACACCGTTGCCCGGAAGATCTCGCGCCTTGCCGCTCGGGTCAAAGCGCTGGGCTGAACAGCCTAACCGATTGACACAAAAAGCGCCGTCCGTGGTTTCACCGGGCGGCGCTTTTTTCATGTTTTACGGGCACCGTTTCGCCCCCGAGAGATTCTTTTTCGAAAAGCGTGAGTCAAGGTCATAGTTCGGTTGCTTAGGCTTCACGGCAATTGGTAATTTCACCTTGCGAGTCACTTCGCCCTGGGGGGACAGGGGTGCTGAATAGCCTTGTTTTAAAGGCTGGACGGCGTCGACAAGCAGAAGAAAGGCCATAGTTGCTCATGGTTTTTCGTCTGATTATCGAACACACCGCATCTGCGGTGAACCATGTTCCTCAGATTGTGCATTGTGTGTGAGTTAGTGTGACATGCATCCGCTGGGACCGGGTGCAGTTTGCAGGCCAGACATGATGTGCTGATCGGTCATGCAACACGGGTCTTGCTTCATTGCCGCTGCGGCAGTGTGGGGTCCGCTGTGTGCCGTTGACCGAGGGTCTTGTGATGTTGCGGGACTTGAACAGGCGGGACTTGGGGTAGAATGACACAAGAACAATGGGGACAGCTGCAGCGGAAACTTCTCGGCACTGTGGGCAAGAATAACTATGCCAACTGGATAGAGCCGCTGGAATTTTCCGACATTTCGGAAGGCGTCGCCACGTTTCATGTTCCGACCAATTTCCTAGGAAATTACGTGGCCCAGAACTTCGGTGACCTGATCCTTCACCAGTTGGCAGAGTCCGGCCAGCTTGTGCGCCGCGTGAATTTTCGGGTGCCCGCCAATTCGGCCCAGCGCCCGACGGCTGCATCTGTGTCGGTGCCCCTGTCCGACGCGGCCCCCGCGCCCAGCCTTGGCGCCGATCAGTTACCCGGCGCGCCGCTGGACAGACGCTTCACCTTCGACAGCTTTGTCGTGGGCAAGCCCAATGAACTGGCCCATGCCGCTGCGCGCCGTGTCGCAGAAGGTGGCCCGGTCACGTTCAATCCGCTGTTTCTTTACGGCGGTGTCGGTCTTGGCAAAACCCACCTGATGCATGCGATCGCCTGGGAGCTTCAGACCCGGCGGCCCGACCTGAACGTGGTCTACCTGTCCGCGGAACAGTTCATGTACCGTTTCGTGCAGGCGTTGCGCGATCGCAAGATGATGGATTTCAAGCAGATTTTCCGCGCGGTTGATGTTCTGATGGTCGATGACGTGCAGTTCATCGCGGGCAAGGACAGCACGCAGGAAGAATTCTTCCACACGTTCAATGCCCTGGTGGACGGGAACAAGCAGATCATCATTTCGGCCGACCGTGCCCCCGGAGAGATCAAGGATCTGGAAGACCGGATCAAATCCCGGCTGCAATGCGGTCTTGTGGTGGACCTGCACCCGACCGATTACGAACTGCGCCTTGGAATTCTTCAATCAAAGGTCGAGGCGTACCGTCTTCAGTATCCGGGGCTTGAGATTTCCAACCAGGTGCTGGAATTCCTGGCACACCGGATCAGCACCAATGTGCGTGTTCTCGAAGGGGCGCTGACGCGGCTTTATGCCTTCGCCAGCCTGGTCGGCCGCGAAATCACGATGGAGCTGACGCAAGACTGCCTGGCCGATGTGCTGCGGGCCTCGGAACGCAAGATCACCATCGAAGAGATCCAGCGCCGCGTGTCCGAGCATTACAACATCCGCCTGTCCGACATGATCGGGCCAAAGCGTGTGCGCAGCTATGCACGCCCCCGTCAGGTGGCGATGTACCTGTGCAAACAGCTCACCAGCCGCTCCCTGCCCGAGATCGGACGCCGTTTCGGCGGGCGCGATCACACCACGATCATGCATGGCGTGCGCCGGATCGAGGAGCTGCGCGTGCAGGATGGCCAGATCGCCGAAGATATCGAGATGCTGCGCCGCACACTCGAGGCCTAAGCCTGTTTCATCGCATTGGCAGACCGTCTTGGGGCTTTTTGCATCCGAGGCGGTCTCTCGGTACTTGACGGGCTTCTTTTTCCACCCGAAAACGCAAGAAAAGCCTTGAGTGGGCAGGTATTTGGGATACCTTGCCCATCCCGGCATGGCTGGGCGACCAGGGCGCAAGGCCGGTAGCGGATAGGAGCGACGGAATGAAACTCAGCATCGAACGCGGAACGCTTCTGAAGGCCGTGTCGCAGGCGCAATCTGTTGTCGAGCGGCGCAATACCATCCCGATC
>JBFFQZ010000214.1:0-5444 GCA_041573235.1 Sulfitobacter sp.
AAGCTGGAGCCGGGCGAGATTTGCGCCGTCATCGGCCCGTCCGGAGCGGGTAAGTCCTCGCTCTGTCGCGCGATTGTCGGGGCGTGGCGTCCGGCGTCGGGCTGCGTGCGCCTCGATGGTGCGGATACCTATCGTTGGCGCCCGGACGATCTGGGCCCGTTCCTTGGCTACCTGCCGCAGAAAGTGGAGCTTTTCCCGGGCACGGTGGCCGAGAATATCGGTCGTTTCGGCGATCTCGACAGCGGGCGGATCCTTGCCGCGGCGAAGCTTGCAGGCGCGGATCAGCTGGTCCGACATCTGCCCGAAGGCTACGAGACCGGTGTGGGCCCTAATGCCGACCGGATCTCGATGGGGCAACGCCAGCGGATCGGTCTGGCACGGGCGCTCTTTGGCGACCCCGCGCTCGTGGTGTTGGACGAACCCAATTCGAACCTCGACAACGCGGGCGACAAGGCCCTGACCGAGGCGCTGCGGCAGATGAAGCGGCGCGGCAGGACCGTCGTGATCGTGTCCCACCGCGCGGATGTGTTGAAGGACGTGGACAAGGTTCTCGTGCTCTACGAGGGCGCGGTTGCGAAATTCTGCGACCGTGACGAGATCCTCAAGCCGGTCTCCCAGGCCGGTGTTCCCGCGCAGAATGAGGTCAGAGGCCCGCTGAAGCTGAAGACCGCCGCGAATGTGACCCCAGTGGAGTAATCCGATGCTTGATGAGACAATGACGCTTGCCAAAGACCTTGCCCACGCAGTTGCTGTGGCATGGCGCGATGTGACCACATTCCTTGGCGAACTGCTCGCTGCGGGGGGCCAGTGGATCGCCGTCAACCTTCTGCCGGAAAGCCTGCAGATGCGCGCGGTGCTGCTCGCCTGGATCGAAAGCGAAGGGGTGCGGACAGGCATCGGTACCGCCGCCGTGATCCTCGCTGCGCTATTGGTTCTGCTGCTCCTGCGGCGCGCCCTGTGGCGTCGTCGCCCGGGCTCTGCCAGGACTCTGCTGGAGCTCACCGGGCGTCCGCGCCGGTTCGGTTTCGCCTGCATCTTCCTTTTGGTCGTCTTCGGGGGCACCTGGTCCACGCTCGCGCCGCTGGCCAGCGCCTCGATCGCCGCCGGGGTGGTCAGCCCTGACGGCAGCCGCAAGACGATCGAGCATCTGGAGGGCGGGATCGTGCGGACGATCCATGTGCGCGAGGGCGATGACGTCGAGGCGGGGGACCTCCTGCTTACCCTGGACGATCTGCAGGCGCGCGCCCAGTATGCGCAATTGTGGAAACGCTACCTGCACCTTCTCGCCGCTGAGGCGCGTCTGCTCGCCGAGCGGTCCTCGGCTGAGGTCATTGCCTATCCCGATGAGTTGAAGGGCGCGCAGGATTCCGAAGCTGCACCCGCCATTGAGGCGCAGACGCAGCTTTTCGAGAGCCGCCGTGCGACCATGGAGGGACGTAAACGCATTCTGGGACAACGGATCAGCCAGCTTGAGGAACAGAATGCCGGTCTGCGCGGGGTTCTCGCAGCACAAGACCGCCAGGTCGAACTCTTGCAGGAAGAGATCCTGAGCGTGGAGAAGTTGTTGGCCAACGGGCTTGAGAGGAGGCCGAGGCTGCTTGCGCTGCGCCGCGCACAGGCGGAACTCGCGGCCGAGCAGGCGGGAAACCGTGCCAAGATCGCCGAGAACGGTCAGAAGATCGGCGAGACGGAATTGCAATTGCTGACCATGCGCGAAGAGGTCATTCAGCAGGCCGACGACCAGCTTGCCGAGATCCAGCGTGTCCTTGGCGAGATCCGAAGCCAGATCCCGTCCCGCGAGGACATTCTGAAACGCACCGTGATCCGCGCGCCCCTGTCCGGCACCGTGCTGAACGTTCGCGTGACCACCGAGACGGGCGTTTTGGCACCGGGCAGTGCTGTGCTCGACATCGTGCCGCGCGAAGAGGCGCTGGTCATAAACGCGAAGGTGAAACCGGGAGATATCGACCGGGTGCACGTCGGTATGGAGGCACGGGTGATCCTCACGGCCTACAAGCAGCGAAACCTGCCGCTGATCCACGGCACGCTCCGGACCATCTCTGCCGACCGCCTGGTCGAGGACCGGACGGGCGAGCCCTATTTCCTCGCCAAGGTCGATGTGCGGCGCGAGGACCTGGCAGAGTTGGGCGCGGTGCGCCTCATGGCGGGCATGCCGGCCGAGGTCATGCTGCTCGACGACAAGCAAACTTTCCTCGCCTCTCTGCTCAGCCCGTTTACCCAGTCGCTGAACCGGAGTTTTCGCGAAAATTGATCCGCCCCAAACGCTCGTTCTTGCGGCCGGGCTTCGTCGGTCGGGTGTCGGCGTAACCGGGTGCAGGTGTGATTGACGTAAATCAGGGTCGCCATCCCGGCTGGCCACCCTGTCTTGCATGCCCCCCGCCTGATCAGCTCTGCCTTGACCGGCCTGAAGAAGGTCTGGACCGCGGCTTTGGCTGGAGACATCGAGCAGGATACCGAGATCTGCGACGGGATGGTCGGCCGTGGCGCGCAGGTGGCCATAATTTATCTCACGAAAACAGGGCTTTGGATGTCGGTTTCCCTCGCCGGGTTCTCGATTTCAGAACCGCTTTCACCGGCAGGCGATGCGATCGGGAAACGGTCCGCCGAGCAGCGCGTGCCGACCGCTGCCTGCGTGAAAAAGAACGTTGCAAAACCGCTCGGCAAACCCTGCCGCCCCTCACAGGACCGCGTCCGGCGAAACCGGTTGCAACTCGTCGCGACATCCACGTATTGTCCGGCGCAACAAAATGGGCGTTTGTTTCGTTCATGATAAAGGTTGCAACAGGTTGGTGGTGCTGGTGTCCCGCACCTTACATTTTGAATAAAAAGGAGGGGACAGATGGCCGGATCCGCCGCAGTTCTGGAAGATTCCAGCACGCTCAGTAAATTGGACAGGATGCTCTTACCCGTGGAGCGCTTCTGCGCGCTGCTCAGCGGGTTGGCGATCTTTTCACTCATGTTCCTGGCCGCCTATTCGGTCACCGGGCGCAAATTCTTTGGCAGCCCGCTCATGGGGTATGTCGACTACATCGAGGCGGCGATGCCGGTCATCGCGATCATGGGCGTGTCCTATGTCCAGCGCGATGGCACGCACATCCGCATGGATATGTTGATTGGAGCGCTGAAGGGCCGCCTTTTGTGGTTTTTCGAACTGGTCTCGGTTCTGTTGATGCTGCTGCTGATCGTCGGGCTGACCTCTGGCGCCTGGGATCACTTCGACCGCTCCTTCGACTGTGCCCGGCCCTTGTGCTCGCGCGATAGCTCCATCGATATCGGCCTGCCTATCTGGCCCAGCAAGCTGGTCGTGCCCATCGCCTTCGGCGTTCTGGCCCTGCGGCTGATGCTGCAGGCCTGGGGGTACGCGCGGGCGATGGTTCTGGGGTTGGAAAACCCCGTGGCCGTGCCGCTGTCGCTGACGATAGAAGAACAAGCCATGGCCGAAGCCAAGGCGCTGGAGGGAGCAGACTGATGGAACCTATTGAAATCGGCATCTATGTCTCTCTGGGCATGCTGGTCCTCGTCGTGCTGGGCATGCGCGTGGCCTTCGCCGCCGGCCTCGCGGGGTATGTCGGCCTTGTCTGGCTGCGCTGGAACGGGTTTGACTACGATCCGGAACGCTTCTGGAAGGCCGTTGAAATCGGCACGAAAATCGCCGGTCTGACGCCGCATTCAAAGGTGTCGGCGCAGGTGTTGTCGCTGATCCCGGTGTTCATCATGATCGGCTATCTGGCCTACTACGCCAAGCTGACGACAGCGCTGTTCGAGGCTGCCAAACGCTGGATCGCCTGGGTGCCGGGGGGGCTTGCCGTGTCGACCGTTTTCGCCACCGCGGGCTTTGCCGCGGTGTCGGGCGCATCGGTTGCCACGGCGGCGGTCTTTGCGCGGATCGCGATCCCCGAGATGCTCAAGATCGGGTACAACAAGCAGTTCGCCGCAGGCGTCGTCGCCGCGGGCGGTACGCTCGCATCCCTGATCCCGCCCTCTGCGATCCTCGTCATCTACGCGATCATCGTGGAACAGGACGTGGGCAAGCTGCTGCTCGCGGGGTTCATTCCCGGTGCCTTCTCGGCGATCGTCTATGCGGGGCTGATCATCGGAATCGCGATGATCTGGAAAAACGTTGGCCCCCCGGTTTCGGGGTTCAGCTGGAAAGAGCGGTTCGAGAGCCTGCCGCCCGCACTGCCCATCGTGGCGGTGGTCGTGATCATCATCTTCTTTGTCTACAACCCGTTCGGGGATGCCTGGGGCACCCCGACCGAAGGCGGTGCCGTGGGCGCATTCATCGTGTTCCTCATGGCGCTCTGGAAAGGCATGCGCTGGCGGCAGTTGAAAGAAGCACTGCTGGAGACGGCCAAGCTGACCGTGATGATCTTTACCATCATCTGGGGTGTGCTGATCTACGTGCGCTTCCTGGGCTTTGCCGAACTGCCGGACGCGTTCGCCACGTGGATCACATCGCTTGAGATGTCTCCGATGCTGATCCTGATCTGCATTCTGCTGGCCTATGCGGTGCTGGGCATGTTCATGGATGCCATCGGGATGCTGCTGCTGACCTTGCCGGTTGTGTACCCGGCAGTCATGGCGCTCAATGGCGGAGAGCTGGTCTCCGCCACCGACAGCGCCTTTGGCATGTCAGGACCGATGTGCGCGATCTGGTTCGGGATTCTCGTGGTCAAGATGGCCGAGTTCTGCCTGATCACGCCGCCGATCGGCCTCAACTGTTTCGTGGTCGCAGGTGTGCGCGATGATCTGACCGTGCAGGATGTGTTCAAGGGGGTCACCCCCTTCTTCATCGCAGACGGTGTGACGATCGCATTGCTGGTCGCGTTTCCGGGCATCGTCCTGTGGCTGCCATCGCTTGCCGGCTGACACCATGACACGGGCGCGCGCGGCTCAGGCGGCGCGCGCATCCTTGTTCAGCGTGCCTGCCGGGACCTGTCCGGCACAGCGCGGCCTTTCGCGGGGCAGCTGCATGTCTTCGCGGAGTGCTATTGAAGCGCCGTTTCCAGCAGTCTCCCTGTCGCCCCGGAGTGCAGACGCCATCGCGGCCGACGCGGTCGTGATCCGGAAATGGATCGCCCTTGTGACATCTTCGTCCAGGCCCGCGACCCGGCCGCAATGCCGCCCCATCCGGCTCACGCGCGATACGATAGCTGCTTGACCCGCCCCCCGAAGGGGCCTCAAGGTGGACGCCCCGATCCGCAACCGCGAGCGCCCGCATGTTCCGTTTTCTCCACGCCTCAGATCTGCATCTGGGCAAACCGTTCGGCCGCCATGCGGAGGACGTGCGCGGCCGTCTGCGGCAGGCGCGCCTTGGCACGCCCGAGCGGCTGGCCGGTGCCGCACGGCAGGCGGGGGCGACGTGGATATTGCTGGCCGGGGATACCTTTGATCAGGAAACGCCCGCGCCGACGGTGATCCGC
>JBFFQZ010000215.1:0-5443 GCA_041573235.1 Sulfitobacter sp.
GTTTGGGTAAGGTGCAGGTGTCCTGCACCGTCTTGGCGCGATCGTCACGCCGCGTTTTCACTCCAGCCGCCCGCGCGGGTTTGGACGAAGGCATCCGCGCACATCCGGGTCAACGCACGCACCCGCCCGATGTAGGCTTGACGTTCGGTCACCGATATCACGCCCCGTGCATCAAGCAGGTTGAACATGTGGCTGGCCTTGATCGCCTGATCATAGGCT
The DNA here is from genome assembly GCA_041573235.1 of Sulfitobacter sp. Classification (GTDB taxonomy): domain Bacteria; phylum Pseudomonadota; class Alphaproteobacteria; order Rhodobacterales; family Rhodobacteraceae; genus Sulfitobacter. Next base: position 220 of record JBFFQZ010000215.1, read on the forward strand.
GGGTGGGCCATCACGATACGCTTACCCGTTTTCGGGTCAACATGCTCCTGGGCGAGGATGGCCTTGCACTCCGCTTCCGCCTCTTCAAAGTGGCGCAGCAGGACGTCGGTGTCGGCAACGTCGAAATTCCAACGGGCGTACTCTTCCTCGGTCTGTTTGAAAACATCGCCATAGCTGAGCGGAATAGGTGCATCCGGGTCGTTGAAGGGCATCTCCATCACATGATCGACACCGAGGACATACATCGCCAGACGCTCAAGCCCGTAGGTCAACTCACCCGATACCGGATGGCAGTCATGGCCGCCCACCTGCTGGAAATAGGTGAACTGGCTCACCTCCATGCCGTCGCACCAGACTTCCCAGCCAAGCCCCCAGGCGCCCAGCGTCGGGCTTTCCCAGTCGTCTTCGACAAAGCGGATGTCATGCAGGGTCATATCGACCCCGATGGCTTCCAGCGATCCCAGATAAAGCTCTTGCAGGTTTGGCGGGCTGGGTTTGATCAGAACCTGGTACTGGTAATAGTGCTGCAGCCTGTTGGGGTTCTCGCCATAGCGCCCATCGGTGGGGCGGCGCGACGGCTGCACGTAGGCCGCGGCCCAAGGCTGCGTGCCCAGCGAGCGCAAGGTCGTGGCAGGGTGAAACGTGCCCGCGCCGACCTCCATGTCATAGGGTTGCAGGATCGCACAGCCCTGCCGCGCCCAATAGCTTTGCAGCCGCAGAATGATGTCCTGAAACGAGCGCGGTATATCGGCCATCTCGGTGCCCCTTGTACTGTCGGCGCAATGCCGGTTCGCACACTTACTAGGGCGCACGGCGGCAGGGGTCAATCACGTCACGCCCCGCTGCCGCAGCTTGCAGGCAACGGTTTTGAATTGTCTTTCAGGCAACCACTTCACTTATGGGAATCGACATCAATTCCTGTTTATCTGCCAGAAATTCATTTTGTTGAGAGCCGATACACTGATGTTGCGATTTTTCCTTATGGTTCTGGCCACCCTGTCAATGAGCCTTGCCGCATTGCCGCGCGCCACCTCGGCCCAGACGGCCGGTCCCGACGACGTGGTCTGGGTACAGATCGAAGCGCAGCAATCGCTGGCGCGCGCGACCGACCGGGCACGGGCCTATGCGACCCTGCTGCAGGACGTGAACGGATTTGCAGTGGGCGGCGGATGGTATGCCGTGGTCGTCGGCCCCTACCGCCGGGCGGATGCCGAACTGGTTCTGCAGCAATACCGCGACCAGGGGCTGATCCCCGTCGACAGCTTCATCCAGCTTTCCAGCCGCTTGCAGCAGCAATTCTGGCCCGTTGGCGCCAATGTTCTGGGCGCCGGGGTGGCAAACGCGCCCGAAGCCCTGCAAGAGCAACCCGCCCCGGCCCAAAATGACGATGCGCCCCTGGTGACCGACGTGCTTCCGCAACCCGCCGATGAAACGCCCGCCGAGGCGCAACGCTCGGAGCGGTCTCTCAGCCGTGAGGAGCGCGAAGAGCTGCAAATCATGCTGCAGTGGGCGGGGTTCTACAATGCCGCCATCGACGGTGCCTTCGGGCGCGGTACGCGCAATTCGATGGCCGCCTGGCAGGAGTCGAACGGACAGGAAGTGACCGGCATTCTGACGACAGGGCAGCGCGCCATGTTGAAAAAGCAATACAACGCGATCCTCGACGGCATGGGGCTGAAGGAAATCCGTGACACGACTGCCGGAATCGCGATGACCCTGCCCACCGGGGTCGTCGATTTCGACCGCTATGAGCCGCCCTTCGCGCATTATGAGCCGACGGGCACCGTGCAGGCCCGCGTGCTGCTGATCAGCCAGCCGGGGGATCAGGCCACGCTCTTTGGCCTGTACGAAATCATGCAGACGCTGGAAATCGTCCCTCTTGAGGGCCCTCGCGAACGGCGTCCCGGCAGCTTTACGCTGACGGGCGAAAATACGCGACTGGTCAGCCACACGGAGGCGGCGCTGGAGGACGGTGAAATCAAGGGCTTCACCCTGATCTGGCCTGCTGGCGACGAAGAGCGGCGGCAACGTATCCTGTCGGAAATGCGGGCAAGCTTCACCCGCCTGCCCGGCGTCTTGAGCGCCTCTGCCGGGGACGGTGTGCGGCAGTCGGTCGACCTTGTGGCAGGGCTGCAGGTCAGAAAACCGATTCTCTCACGCTCGGGTTTCTTTTTGACGGACACGGGCACCGTGGCAACCACATCAGAGGTCGTCGGCCGCTGCGGACGACTGACGCTGGACGGCGACACCGAGGCCGAAGTGATCGCCAATGACGCCGCCAGCGGTGTGGCCCTGATCAGACCGCTGGCGGCGCTGGCACCGCTTGCTGTGGCGCAGCTCTCTGCTGCCGAGCCACGGTTGCAGAGCGAGGTGGCGCTGGCCGGCTATTCCTTCGAAGGCGTGCTGGGCGCGCCGTCGATGACCTTTGGCACGCTTGCCGACGTGCGCGGGCTGCGGGGCGAAGAGAACCTGCGCAGGCTCGCCCTCAGCGCGCGGCCCGGAGACGCGGGCGGACCCGTGCTGGGTGAGGATGGCGGCGTTATCGGAATGCTCGCACCGACGAGCCAGAACGGACAACAACTGCCCGAAGACGTCAGTTTTGCGCTGGACGCCGCGACGCTTGCCGCCGTGTCCGCCGAGGCAGGCATAGCACTTCCGCGCAACGCCGCCGCTGCCGACGCGTTGACGCCATTCCAGATCGCCAAACGTGCGACGGGCATGACCGTGCTGGTCAGCTGCTGGGAATAGGAAACAGCCCAAGGGGTCGTAAGGGGTGGCCACGCCCGACGGCGACTGCCCCAAGGGGCTGTTCCCCCGGAACGGGGGCGCGCGGATCGCCATCGGGGCGGATGTAGCGCCTGTCAGCCGGTGATGGCTGGCGTCACATAGATCAGGGTCGGGCCATCCGCCGTGAGCGCTGCGCGCACGGCAGCCTGTAGCCCGTCAAGGGATCCCGGCGTGACGGAATACGCACCAAATGCCTCTGCCAGCTTGCAGAAATCCGGATTGCGCGCGACCACGGCGTTCGGCGCGATCTGGGCGCGCACCATGCTGTCCTCGATCTCTTTCAGCTTGCCATTGTCCCACAGGATGATCGGCAGGCTCAGCCCCAGTTCAACCGCCACGCCCAGCTCCTGCATTGTGTAATGAAACCCGTAGTCGCCGATGATGGCACAGGTCGGCTGCCCGGACCGCGCAATGGCCCCTCCGATCGCTGCCGGAGTGGCATAGCCCAGGGTGCCGAACCCGTAGGGGTGGTGCCAGTGGCCCGGGCGCGGCATGTCCCAGATCTCTTGCGCGACATAGGCAAACTGGGTCATGTCCGAATAGATCATCGTGTCGTCCGGCAGGGCGGCGCGCAGCGCGTCGCAGATCGGCACGATGCCCGGACGCTCCGCATCCGTCTCGGCACGCCAGCGGGCGCGAGAGCGGGCGACCTCTTTGGCGGTCCAGTCGAAGCTGTCCGGCAGATCGTCGGCCTGGCCCAGCTGCGCGATGAACGCCTCGGCGCGCGCGCGAACCCGCAGCGTTGTGCCCGCCCCGTCCGACAGCGCCTCGGGGTCGATATCCACCCGGATCAGCGCGGCCTTGTGGCCCAGCCGCGTCCGCCACAGATCGACCTCGGCCAGTTCGGTGCCGACCGCGATCACCAGATCCGCCTGTGCAAAAACCTCGGCGCTGTCAGGCCGCGCGAGTGTGGCGCCAAACAGGAAGGGATAGTCAGGCGCGACGATGCCACGCCCCGCGTAGGTGGTGAACACGGGGATCGGGCAGTGCGCCAGCAAGGCGGCAAGGCTTTCGCTGGCCTCCGCCGCGCCGCCGCCAAGCACCAGAAGCGGGCGGCGGGCCTGTGCGATCTGTTGCGCCACGACACCCGGCAGGCCGGTATCCGGCTGCTCTGCCCCGCGGCTAAGACCCATGTCTGCGGGTTCGGGCGGCGGTGCTGCAGCCTCAAGCGCGGCGATGGGCACCTGTATGTGCTTGGGGCGCGGGCGGGTGTTCTGCATTTCCTCGAACGCGCGGTTAATCAGCGTATAGGCCGCCTGCGGGGTGCGCGCCTCCTGAGACCAGTCGCATACCATCTCGGCGGCAGCGCGCTGGTCCTTCATCTGGTGCAGCTGACCGCGCCTTGCGGCGGTTTCGTCCAGACAGGACGAGATCACCAGCATCGGCACGCTGTCGGAATAGGCCTGTCCCATGGGCGTCATGATGTTGCACAGCCCCGGGCCGGTGATCACGTAAGCGACGCCCGGCTTGCCCGACGCCCGCGCATAGCCGTCCGCCATGAACCCCGCCCCCTGCTCGTGACGGGCCAGCACATGGGTGATCCCCGCCTCTTCGATGCCGCGATACATCTCCTGATTATGCACGCCGGGGATGCCGAAGATCACGTCGACCCCGCGCTGCCTGAGCATGTGTGAAATCTGCGCCCCGAGCGGGCGGGTGGTGGCATCAGGCATCATGCTCTCCAGAATTTGAGGGTAAAAATCACGTAGACGACCATCAGCTCCAGCCGCCCCAGCAGCATGGCAAGCGTCAGGATCCACTTGGCCGTGTCGTTGAGCGACGAAAAATTCCCTGCCGGGCCGATGATGTCGCCCAGACCGGGGCCAATGTTGGCCAGGGCGGCCGCGGCCCCCGATACGGAAGTCACGAAATCGAGCCCGGTCATCGAAAGCGCCACGGCCACCAGTCCCAGCGTTACGATGAAGAACATGAAGAACGACATCACCGAGGCCAGCACGTCCTCGCTGACCGGGCGGCCGTCATAGCGTGGGGTAAAGATGCCGTGGGGTGAACGGATCCGGCGCAATTGCGCGCGGATCGAGGCGAACAGCAGCTGGTAGCGGAAGATCTTGATCGAGCAGGCGGTCGAGCCCGCGCAACCCCCGATCAACCCGATGAAAAAGAACAGCGCAACCGCAAAACCGCCCCATTGCATGTAATCGACCGACGCATAGCCGGTCCCCGAGATGATCGAGGTGACGTTGAAAAGCGCCTCTCGCACGGCGTCTTCGGGGCCGAAATGCACGCCGCTTTCCAGCAGGATCACCAGCGTGATCACCAGCACGGCGATCGTGGCGACAAAGCCGCGCACCTGCGGATCGCGGTGCAACGCCGAGGCGTTGCCGTTGATCAGTTGCACGTAGCGCACGAAAGGCAGGGCTGCGAGGATCATGAAAGCCGCGCCGACATATTCAAGCGGTCCGGAAAACGCACCGAA
>JBFFQZ010000216.1:0-5436 GCA_041573235.1 Sulfitobacter sp.
CAGTGTCGCGGGTGCGATGACGTCATGCCAGCGGTCGACGTGCCTCCTGTCTTTACGTGTCGTTACATGCCTCTGTCCGGGCCTGCCTGTAGCAACTGAACCGGGGCAAACCAACGCAAGGATGCCGAGCGCCCGTCGTTACCCGCGTTCGGCGATGCCTGTCGCGCCCCCGTCCGGGGCAAAGGCGGGATGGGCCGCAGCGGCGGCGCGCACGAGCCCCGCGATCGTGTCAAGCTGGTCAGAAAGCGCGGATGTCTTGCGCCAGATCATGCCCACCGTGCGCCGGGGATACGGCGCGCCGAGCCGCGCGATGATGACGGCGGCAGAGCGTGTTTCAACCGGCACGGCCATCTCGGGGATCAACGTCACACCGATCCCGGCCCCGACCATCTGCACCAGCGTCGTCAGAGAACTCCCGTCCATGCCTTCGCGCGGGAGGGTATTGCGCATGTTGCAGAACGACAGCGCCTGATCGCGAAAACAGTGACCCTCCTCGAGCAGCAGCAGCCTCATCTGGCTCAGCGCTTCCATGCTGGGCACCGGGCGCTGCGCGTGATGGTCGGGGCGCACAAGCACCATCGCCTCTTCGAAAAGCGGCACCTCGACAAAGGCCGGTTCCGACACCGGCAGCGCCACGATGGCGCAGTCGAGCTTGCCATCGCCCAGTTCTTCGATGAGCTTTTGGGTCATCGTCTCACGTACCATCAGGTCGATTTCGGGATGCTGCGCGGTGATATGGCCGATCACACCGGGCAGCAGGTAGGGCGCGATGGTGGGGATCACGCCGATCCGCAGCCGCCCGATCACCCGGTCGCGCGCGGCCTGCGCCATCTCCGACAGCGCCTCGGCGCCCCGCAGGATGTCACGGGCCCGCACGGCGAATTGCTCGGCGAAGGGGGTCAACCTGACCTTTCGCGCACCCCGCTCGAACAGCTGAAGCCCCACCGCGGCCTCCAGTTCCTTGATCTGAGCCGACAGCGCGGGCTGCGAGATTGCGCAGCTTTCCGCCGCCCGTCCGAAATGCCCGTGGCGTACGACCGCCTCGAAATAGCGGAGTTGTTTGAGGGTAAAGTTTATCATAACCGGAACTTATCACGCCGATTGGAAAATCAAACTTAAACATATCGACGCGGCTTGATAAAGCTGGCGCATACCGTGAGGCGATTCTGATGCGCCCCGGATTGAACAACCAGGATATGGAGACAGCAATGGACGGATCTGATCAGGGCGGATGCCCAATGGGCTTTGGCGCCCAGAAGCAAGCAACAAACAGCGCGCGGTCGAACCGGGACTGGTGGCCGAACCAGCTGAACCTCAAGATGCTGCACCAGAACCAGCCGGTGTCCGACCCGCTGGGTGGCACGTTCAACTATGCCGAGGCGTTCAAGCAGCTCGATCTGGATGCGGTGAAAGCCGACATCTATGCGCTGATGAAAGACAGCCAGGACTGGTGGCCGGCGGATTACGGGCATTATGGCCCGTTCTTCATCCGTATGGCGTGGCACTCGGCCGGGACCTACCGCACGGCGGATGGCCGGGGCGGGTCCTCGTCGGGCACGCAGCGCTTTGCGCCGCTGAACTCCTGGCCGGACAACGGAAACCTGGACAAGGCGCGCCGACTGCTGTGGCCGATCAAGATGAAATACGGCAACAAGCTCAGCTGGGCCGACCTGATGATCCTCGCGGGCAACTGCGCGCTTGAGGACATGGGGTTCAAGACCTTCGGCTTTGGCGGCGGACGCGAAGACGTTTGGGAGCCCGAGGAAGACATCTATTGGGGTTCGGAAGACGAATGGCTTGCCGCGAGCGGCGGCAAGGGCACCCGCTATTCCGGTGAGCGCGATCTGGAAAACCCGCTGGCCGCGGTGCAGATGGGCCTGATCTATGTCAATCCGGAAGGACCGGACGGCAACCCCGATCCCCTGGCTTCGGCCCGTGACATCCGCGAGACCTTTGCGCGCATGGCGATGAACGATGAGGAAACCGTGGCGTTGACGGCGGGCGGTCATACCTTTGGCAAGGCCCACGGGGCAGGGGACGCCGCTCTCGTCGGTCCTGAACCTGAGGGCGCACCGATCGAGGCGCAGGGGTTTGGCTGGTTGTCGACCTACAAATCCGGTCTGGGCAAGGATGCAATCACATCCGGGATCGAGGGCGCCTGGACGCCGACGCCGATCAAATGGGACATGTCCTATCTTGAAACGCTGCTGGGCAACGAATGGGAACTGACCAAATCGCCCGCCGGTGCGCAACAGTGGCAGCCCGCCAAGGGTGCTCTGGCCGATGCGGTTCCGGACGCACATGACGACAGCCGTCACGCGCCGATGATGACGACCGCCGACATGGCGATGCGCGAGGATCCCGAGTACCGCACGATTTCCGAGCGGTTCCTGGCCGAGCCGGATGCCTTCGCGGATGCCTTCGCCCGCGCGTGGTTCAAGCTGACACACCGCGACATGGGGCCGATCAGCCGCTACCTGGGCAAGGAAGTTCCGGCAGAAGAGCTGATCTGGCAAGACCCGGTCCCGACACCGGACCACCCGCTGGTGGATGATGCCGATGTGGCCGCGCTCAAGGAAAAGGTGCTCGCCTCAGGGCTCACCACCGCCGAGCTGGTGTCGACCGCCTGGGCCTCTGCCTCGACCTTCCGGGGATCGGACAAGCGCGGCGGCGCCAATGGTGCGCGCATCCGCCTGGCTCCGATGAAGGATTGGGAGGTCAACCAGCCCGCGCAGCTTGCCAAGGTTCTGGGCACGCTCGAAGCGATCCGGACCGAGTTCAACAGCGGCGACAAGGCGATCTCAGTTGCCGACATGATCGTGCTGGCAGGCTCGGCTGCGGTCGAAGCGGCGGCCAGGGCGGGTGGTCACGACGTGACGGTCCCCTTCACCCCCGGCCGCGGCGATGCCACCCCGGAGCAGACCGAGATCGACAGCATCGACGTGCTGAAACCCGCCGTTGACGGCTTCCGCAACTACCAGCCGAAGGAATACAGCATTTCGGCCGAACAGCTACTGCTGGACCGCGCGCAGCTGCTGACCCTTACCGCGCCGGAGATGACGGTGCTGGTCGGTGGTCTGCGGGTTCTGGGCGCCAACCACGGTGGCACCGATCATGGTGTCTGGACGGATAAACCCGGCACGCTGAGCAATGATTTCTTCCGTGCGCTGATGGACATGAGCGTGACGTGGGCACCGGCGACCGAAACGAAGGACATCTTCGAGGCGCGGGACCGCTCCACCGGAGAAGTCAAGCGGACCGGCACGCGGGTCGATCTGGTATTCGGCTCCAACTCGCAACTGCGCGCGCTGGCCGAAGTCTATGCGGCGGGCGACGGCGAGGCGCTGTTCGTCAACCAGTTCGTCGACGCATGGACCAAGGTGATGGAGCTTGACCGCTTCGATCTGGACCGCTCAACCCTGCGCTGAAAACCATAGACCATGATGAAGGCGGCGCTCCTGTCAGGGGCGCCGTTTTCTTGTGTGACGTGGGCTGCATCCGTCGGCGGATCGACCCGATCAGGGTGGCGCGTGCCGCAAAGGGTGTCGGCAGCCCCCTGAAAAACGATTGCTGTCCTACACGCCACGCCGGTGCTCTGTGCGCAGGACTGCACGGATAGGGGGAAGATATTTGGTGAAATGGCCCCTCGGTTGAAATAAGCTTCTTCAGATGACGTTGGCGAATCTTTTAAAGTATTAAATTTAAATACGGATTTTCAATTTTCCTTCGCCGACGCGCAGTTGCTTTATAAGGCTGAATTGATCGGGAGGAACCAATGACCAAGATAAACCTGAACGGAACGCAGCATGAATTCGCCGAAACGCCGGACATGCCATTGCTCTGGGCAATCCGCGATATTGCCGGGCTGACAGGGACGAAGTACGGCTGCGGGGTTGGCCTGTGCGGTGCCTGCACGGTGCACGTCGACGGCAAGGCCGAACGGTCCTGCCAGCTGACCCTCGGCGATGTGGAGGGAAAGAGCATCTCCACGATCGAAGGGCTGGATCCTGCGGGCGACCACCCGGTTCAGGTCGCGTGGCGGGACCTGAACGTGCCGCAATGCGGCTTTTGCCAGTCGGGGCAGATCATGCAGGCCGCATCGCTGCTGGCCGAGAACCCGAAACCCACGGATGACGAGATCCTGTCATCCATGTCGGGAAATGTCTGCCGCTGCGGCTGTTATCAACGGATCGTTGAAGCCGTCCGCCTTGCAAGCACGGGGAGCTGAGCCATGTTGAAATATCTTGAACCCATCGCAGACGCCGCCGCACGCGGGGTCCGGATCGCGAAACTGTCGCGGCGCGGCTTTCTCGGGACCACCGGGGCGTTCGTGCTCGCTGCCTATGCCGTGCCCGCGCGGGCCTTTGACACCTATGCCACCGGCGCTGCGGGGATGGCGCACGGGCTGGTGGATGACCCGCTTGTCTTCGTGTCGATCGACGTGGATGGCACGGTCACGCTGGTCGCGCACCGCTCGGAAATGGGCACCGGCAGCCGTACGTCGCTGCCCATGATCATGGCCGACGAGATGGAGGCCGACTGGAGCCGCGTGAAGATCGTGCAGGCGCCGGGCGATGAGCCGAAATACGGCAATCAGGACACGGACGGGTCGCGCAGCCTGCGCCATCACATCCAGGCCGCGCGCAAGATCGGCGGCTCGGTCCGCACGATGCTGGCGCGGGCCGCGGCTGCCGAATGGGGCGTGGCGCCCGACGCGGTCACCGTCGAGATGCATGAGGTCAGGGGGCCTGCCGGGCAAAGCATGGATTTCGGCGCGCTTGCCGAGGCCGCCATGGCGCAGCCCGTTCCCGCGCATGAGGAGATCACCTACAAGACCGAGGATCAGTTCCGTTATATCGGCAAGGGCACGGTCCAGATCACCGACCTGCACGACATCACCAAGGGTGCCGCGGTTTACGGTGCCGACGTGATGCTGGAGGGCATGAAATTCGCCGTGATCGCGCGTCCTCCGGTCGTGGGCGGCCGTGCGCTGTCGTATGACGCGACGGATGCGCTGGCTGTTCCGGGCGTCGAAAGCGTTCACGAGCTGCCCTACGGGGGTCTTGCGCGAAAATTCGCGCCGCTGGGCGGGATAGCGGTGGTCGCGACCAACACTTGGGCCGCGACCGAAGGGCGCGCCATGCTCAAGGTCGAGTGGGACGCAGGCGAGCACGGCGGGTATTCATCGGAACCCTTCATGAATGAGATGATCGCGACCTCCGAGGTACCGCCGCCGATGTCCAGGACCATGGAGCCGCGCGCCTCATCCACCGGCAGGCCGGCGCCGATCGCCGCGGACATCGGCTCTTCGATCAGGTAGACCTCGCGCGCGCCCGCGCCGGCCGCGGATTCCTTGATTGCGCGCCGCTCGACCTGGGTCGAGCCGCAGGGAACACACACCAGCACACGTGGACTGGGCCGGATCAGGCGTGATTC
>JBFFQZ010000217.1:0-5405 GCA_041573235.1 Sulfitobacter sp.
AGCGCGCGAACCGCCTCGGGCAGGTTCGCGCGCACGTCGTTGACCTCGCCCGCGCTGAGCCGCGCATTCAGCACCTCGAACACGCATCGAATGTCGCCGGAGCCCTCGTATTCGGCATCCAGCCCCATCTCTTCCTTTATTGCATCGGCAAAATCATTTGCCCCTCGTGCATGGATCGGCGTGTGCGCCGGCACCCATCCCTCAAAGAACATGCCCCGGATGAGCAGTGGCAATTGCGCCGACATCTGGGCCATCTCCTCGGGTTGCAGATGATCCCGCAACCGCCGCAGCACCGCACGCATCAGGTGCAACGTGCTGCGCTTGGATCCCCAGCCAAGCCGCCCGGCCAGCTCGTTGACCCATTCATGGGTGTGTTGCACCGCATGATCGATAACCTCCAGACCCTGTGCCGTCATGGTATGTCTCCTGTTCAGTGATTTCAGTCTTCGTCGATGGGTTGCATGTCGACATCGAACGCCACCCCGGTATTGCCGATCAGCCGTTGCAGGATCGCATGCGTCATTGCACCAATGCCCAGCAGGACAAGCGTGTAGTTCACCACCCAACCGACAAAGGGAATAAAGTTCAGCAGCGCGACCAGAATGATCGCCGCCGCGTAGATCGACAGACGTACGATCATTCCCGGCAGCTGATCTCCGATAAAGGCATGCCACAGGCGCATCGCCACGCTATAGGCCCCCAACGCATAGCCAAGCGTCCAGAAAACGACGATCGCCAGGATCGCGATCGGCACGAAAGGCAGCCCGATGAACGTCAGGGCTGTGATCGGGACCAGCCCGAACAACACCGCGAGCCCGAGCACACCCAGCACCAGGCTTTGGCCGGGTGCCTCGGCGATGCGTTGGCGCAGCTTTTCGACCCGGCGCGGCATGAACCCCAGAAAGAGCGCCCCCAGCACCAGAAAAAACAGCAGCGATATGACAAACCCGAACAGCAGTGAGGCAACGCCGGGCAGCATGGGCATCTCTCGTTGAATCTCGTCGAAATCGTCCCACATGCCCTTGGCAGAGATCGCCTCAAACACCACGCGATCGGGCGTGGCCACGCGATCGGGAACCGCGATCGGTTCGGGCGCGCCATAGGTCAGCGTGCCGCCCACCCGCGCGTCAGGCCCGAAGGTCAGCGTGCGCGACAGGATACGCGCATCTCCGTCGATGGCCGCGTTCAGGATCACGTCCTGTCCGATCACGGATAACGCCCCCGTCACCGGTCCCTCGATCGTGACCGTGTTGCCCATCAGCCGTGCATTGCCGCCCGTCTGCGCGTCGGATTGAGTACGCAGCGAGAACCCCGCCGCCGTCATGTCCCGCGTCACGCTGCCGCCCAGATCGACCGTGCCGCCAATCGCATACAGATCCTCACCGGTCTGCGCACGAACCGACACCTCAAAGCCGGTCACGTGAAGATCTCCACCGACAACGCCGCGCGCGACCACCGTGCGCCCCGACAGGAATGTGTCACCCCGGCCGCCAACGGGCGCATCGACGACACCGCCCGAAATGAAACGGTCACCGCCGTTTTCCATCATGGTCGTGTCGGACTGCGCGACCGTGCCGCATCCGATGGCCGCAAAGAGCAATAGATGATGCCAGATCTTCATGGGGCTCTCCTGTGACATCGGATTGATATGCCTTCTCCTTACCCCGGGCGCCTCAATGCTAATTTGATCCGGATCAATCCAATCTGCCGCGCGATTTGCTAGAAATGATCAAGGAAAGGGGCCGCGTGCCCCGAAAAGGATTAGGAGGGGACAGGATCATGCTACGCCAATCGCGTTCGGCGCCGCGCCCCTTCGCATCGGCGCCTGCCCCGTCACCGAAGGATCAGAACTCCATACCCGCCACGCGGTACAGCGTGGCACAGGGGGCGCCCCGCGACCCGAGACCAGTTCCGTAACGACCAAAAGCCGCAGGGGCGCCCCGACGGCGCCCCTGCTATTTCTCATACAAAGGATAGAGAGCATGGGGATCAAGACACTTCTCGTTTGCCTGACAACGCCCGAACACACGGAGACGCTGATGAAGGCGGCAGTACCGCTGGCGCAAAGATATGGCGCTCACCTGATCGGTTTACACACGATCGAGGCCCTGCTGGTCTATCCCGGTATCGCGATGCACGTCCCTGAACCGGCCTTTGCCGCGTTCAACGAAAGCCAGCGCGCGGAAGCCGATGCCATCAAGGAGATCTTCGACAAGCACACCCACGCCGAGGAATTCCAGAGCGAATTCCGTCTGCTCAAGGCCGAGGCGGTGTCAGCCGCCGAGCGCATGGTGGAAAGCGCGCGGGCGGCGGATCTGGTGATCATGGCCCATGAGGACAAGGAGACAGACCGCTTTGACCAGCGCAAGATCCAGGCCCAGGTGATCCGCGAAAGCGGGCGGCCGGTTATCGTGATTCCTCTGGGCTATGACGGGCCAACCATTGGCAACAACATCCTTGTCGGCTGGAGCGACACCCGCGAATCCGCCCGCGCCGCCCACGACGTGCTTAACGTGACCAAAGATGGCGCCACGCTGACGGTGCTGCGCGCGACCAAGGCGGCACGGGATGAGCTGACCGATTTCGACGGTTTCGATGTCACCAGCATGTTCGCGCGCCACGGTCTGAAGGTGACGCTGGAACAGCGCGATCCGGCCGGAGAGGGCGTCGCTGGGGTGCTCAACAAGGTGGCGTTTGAAAAGGGCGCGGATCTGATTGCCACGGGCGCCTTCGGCCATTCGCGCGCCTATGACTTCGTGATCGGCGCCACCACCTATACGCTTTTGCGGGATGCGAAGGTTCCCGTGCTGTTCAGCAAGTAAGGGGTTTCGCACGCTGGCTGTCTCAGGCCGATGTCCGACCAGATCGGCAGATGATCCGAGGCGCGCCGGGCAAGCGCCCCCTGCTCTACCCCGGCGCCGCGCAGGACAACGCCCTGACCAAGCGCAAAGCGGTCCAGCGCGGCCCAGGGCCGTTTTGCATGAAAGCTGTGACCCGGCGCGTGAACGCTGAACCGTCCCGCCAGTGGCTCAAGCCCCCGGCGCGGCGACCATTCGTTGAAATCGCCGGCGATGACCACGTGATGACTATCGGCTGTCGCCGTGCTCAGCAGGGACAATTGCGCCCGCCGGTCGCGGCGGCGCAGGCCCAGATGCGTCGCGACCACGCTCAGCCCATTGCTGAGATCCAGCCGCACCGCGCCGCGTGGTTCAAGCCCCGGCAGCTCGATTCGGGTGACCTTGGAGACGGTCAGATGCTTGCGCAGCAGCACCGCATTGCCATGCCAGCCGAGGCTGATGCCATTCTCGCTGATGTCGGCCAGGTCAAAGTCGGTCTCCTGCGCGATCATCTCGGGCGGCAGCGCCGGGCGACGCGCCCCCATCCGCCGGTCCGCTTCCTGCAACACGACGATATCGGCGCCAAGCGCATTGATCACGTTCAGGCTGCGCTCGGGCATGCGCCGCTGGTCCAGACCACGGGCCTTGCGGATATTATAGCTTGCGATGCGTATACGATCTTCATCCATGGTTGTTATATAGGAACGGAAGCTGTCGGATTGAATATCGGAGCCACGGAATGCTGCTGATCAAGAACATCGGAAAAGGCATCATCGTGATCTGGATCCTGCTTTTCCTTGCCGGGCTGATCGCACTGGGACTGGCGCGCTGGTCCCTTGCCTTCGTCAGCATGGCCACGCTGATTCTGTCGCTGGTGCCACCGGCACTCGCCTCGCGTTGGTCGCTGACCCTGCCGGGGCCGTTTCTGTTTGCCACGACCCTGTTCTTCTTTGCCGCGTTGCTGCTGGGCGAATCGTTTGATTTCTACGAACGGCTGTGGTGGTGGGATCTGGCGCTGCATGGTACGTCGGCCATCGGTTTCGGCCTGACGGGGTTCCTGTTCATGTTCATGCTGTTCGAGGGCGACCGCTTTGCCGCGCCCCCCTCGGCAATCGCGTTCATCACCTTCTGCGTGGCAATGACCATGGGCGCACTCTGGGAGGTATTCGAATTCACCATGGACGTCTCTTTCGGGCTGAACATGCAGAAATCCGGGCTGGATGACACGATGGGCGATCTGATCGTCAACGCGGCTGGCGGGCTTTTTGCCAGTGCCACCGGATATGTCTACCTGCGACACAATACGGCGGGTTTTCTGGGTCGGATGCTGTCCGAGTTCATCGATCTGAACCGCCGCCTTTACCAGAAATCGAAACAACGGCTGAGGAAATAGCCCGCGCCCCGCGCTAGACCTTGATCCCCCACCAACCCGGCGCGCTGAGGCGCTGCCGGATCCAAGGGCTCAGCCCCACGCCCAGGATCACGATCGAGAACAGGCACCAGACCGCCGGCATTTCGTTGGGGTCCCCTGTGAGGTTCCAGGCCAGCACCGGGCCGACCAGCAGATGCGCAAACACGAAGCGCCAGGCACCATATAACAGCGGCATCACAAAGACCGTCGCCATATAGGAAGGAAACCCCGACTGCGTGCCAAACAGGGCATCCAGCGGAGCCTGCAACGCGTTAGAGGGCACCTGCCAGGCAATGTGCCAGGTGCCGGACACGGTGCACAACCGGTCCCCGCAGAGCGGCGATCCCGGCACGCAACGTCCAAGCTGCTCGGCCGGGATCAACTGCGCCAGCATCAAGGCCGCGGATACGGCACAGGCTGCCATGACCCACCAGCGGACCCTCTGCCGGACCGGCGCGGGCACCAGTTCCAGTGCGAAGGCGTTGATTACGAAAGGCTGAAAGACGATGTGCAGGTAGGACAGGAGCGTCACCGCCCGGTTTTCAGGTGTGCCGCAGGCGTCCACCACAGCGTATCCCGCAACCTGCAGGGCCTCCATCCCCGTGAAGTACGCCAGTGCCAGCCAGATCGGCGCGGGTGCACCCCGCAGCCTGGATGCCACCGTGGCGACACCGCCGACGGCAACAAAGGCCACAGTGGCACCAGCGCTCCAGCACATTACTCAGGTTGTTTCGTATTGCATGAGCTTGCGCAGCAGCCCGTCGCGCTCCTCCAACAGATCCAGCACCAGCGCAATGCCCGCCGCATTGATCCCTAGATCCCGGGTCAGACGCCGCGCCTTCTTGGCGCGGACGATGTTGACGCCGCGAAAACGCCACTGCTCCGTGGAACTGCCGCGCGGCTCCAGCACACCTTCGTTGACCAGCTCGACCACCCAGGCTTCGTCCGCCTGACAAAAGCGGCACAGCTCATGCAAGGAAAGCGCATCGACGATATCACTGCGCAAAGTCGTTTTCTTCATTGTTCTATCCTCCCATATGGGCGCGCGGATCAAACGGCATATCCTGTGCCATCTTCTCGAAATACTGACGCGCCTTTTCGGTTGTGACTTTCGGATTGACGATCTTGAGCGTGGCAAAGATATCGCCTGGCGGCGG